>JANNGN010000176.1:0-9538 GCA_031403895.1 Rubrivivax sp.
CCTCTGGCCCGGGCGCAGGCCTTGAGTCGGCGCGCAGAGCGCGCATCAAAAACTGACTCACCGCAGTTTGTTTGAACGAAGTGAGCGCAGCGAGCGAAGTGAGTTCTGCGGTGCGACTCAAGGCCGAGCACCGCAGCGCAGTCGTAGCGCAGCGAAGACCGCCATAGCGTGGGCCCATGCCGGGTACCGCCCGACGCGACTCGCGAACGTATTGATTGAAAGTCCCGCTCTATAAACAGGAATTTCAAGGCAAAATACCATCATGCTCGACCGCCCCGCTCTCGAATCCGCCGTCCGCGCCGCCCTCGCGCGCAGCCCGGCCGTCGCACTCGTCGGCCCGCGCCAGGTGGGCAAGACGACGCTTGGGCGGCGGCTGCTGGGTGCCAATTCCGCGCAGTGGTTCGACCTCGAAGACCCGCAGGTTGAAGCGCAACTGGCGGCACCCCTCACCGCCCTGAAAGACCTGCGCGGCCTCATCGTCATCGACGAAGTGCAGCACGCGCCCGACCTGTTCAAGGTGCTGCGCGTGCTGATCGACCGCGAAGCCACCGCCGCAGAAAACCCGACCCGCTTCCTGCTGCTGGGCAGCGCCTCGCCCGCGCTGCTGCGCCAGTCCAGCGAATCGCTGGCCGGGCGCATCGAGATCATCGAAGCCGGCGGCTTCACGATCGACGAAACCCGCCCCGAGCAGGCCGCAGCGCTGTGGTGGCGTGGTGGCTTCCCACGTTCCTACACCGCGCCTTCCGACGCCGACAGCCGTGCCTGGCGGCGCGAATTCATCCGCACCACCGTTGAACGCGACCTGCCGCAGCTTGGCATGAACGTGCCTGCGCCTGCCATCTATCGTTTCTGGGCCATGCTGGCGCACTTTCATGGCCAGGTCTGGAACGCGGCCGACCCGGCGCGTTCACTGGGTGTCAATGAAAGCACCGTGCGCCGCTATCTGGACTGGCTGACGCAGGCCTACCTGGTGCGCCAGTTGCAGCCCTGGTTTGCCAACCTCGGCAAGCGCCAGGTCAAGGCGCCGAAAATCTACCTGCGCGACACCGGCCTGCTGCATGAATTGCTGGGCATTGCCGACCCGCAAGCACTGCACATGCATCCGAAGAGTGGCGCTTCGTGGGAAGGCTTCGCACTCGACCAGGTGCTGCGCATCGCACGGCCTGATGAGGCGTACTTCTGGGCCACCCACGCAGGCGCCGAACTCGACCTGCTGATGTTCAGGGACGGCCGTCGCGTGGGCGTGGAATTCAAGCGCGCCGATGCGCCGACGCTGACGCTGTCGATGCGCATCGCGATGCAGGACCTGGCGCTCGACGCGCTGTATGTCGTCTATCCGGGCACACGCCGCTACACGTTGGCGCAGGGTGTGGAAGCGGTGCCACTGGCCGCGTTGCTGGCGCTGCGCGGCGCGCGCGCGGCCCGCAGGTAGCATCGGCGCCCATGTCGCGTGCCGATCTCATGGGCCTGCTCCTGGCCTTCATCGCCCGCCTGATCACGGGTGCTCAAGGCCACTGGAAGGGCTGCCCACCCAAGGCCGAACAGCGCATCTACTTTGCCAACCACCAGAGCCACCTTGACTGGGTGCTGATCTGGGCCGCGCTGCCGATGGAACTGCGTGCGCGCACGCGGCCGATTGCGGCGCGCGACTACTGGACTTCGTCGCCCTTCAAGCAGTGGTTGACATCGGCCGTGTTCAACGCGGTGTACGTGAGCCGCACGCGACCGCAGGTCGCCCCTGGCTCCGTCGTCGATGACCAAGACCCGCTGGAGCCGCTGGTGGATGCGCTGAATGCGGGCGACTCGCTCGTCATTTTTCCCGAAGGCACGCGCAGCAACAAGGACGAGCCGCAGCCCTTCAAGAGCGGCCTCTTCCACCTGGCCGAGCAGTTCCCGGGCGTGCAGCTCATCCCGGCCTGGATCGACAACGTGCAGCGCGTCATGCCCAAGGGCGAAGTGGTGCCGGTGCCGATTCTGTGCACGGTGACCTTCGGCGCGCCGCTGCAGTTGAGGGTGGGTGAAGACAAGCGCGACTTTCTTGACCGCGCGCGCAGCGCCGTGCTGGCCGTGCGACCGGGGCGCGCATGAACGTCAACCTGTTTGCGCTGCGCGAACTTTCGGACAACGGGCAGGTTGCGCTGCTGTTTGTCATCTTGTTCGGCATGCTGCTGCTGGTGTCGGCGGCGATCCTGGCCTACACCTTGAATGACGCCAGCGAAGCGCGGCGCGAACGCAACGTGCGCATGCTGCGTGACCTGCGCGCGGTGTGGATCGGCGCGGTGGTGTTCTGGCTCGCCTGGATGTCGGGGCCCGTGGGCGCGACGGTGGCCTTCGGGGTCTTCTCTTTCCTGGCGCTGCGCGAATTCGTCACGCTCGTGCGCACGCGCCGTGGCGACCACCGCAGCCTGCTGCTGGCCTTCTTCGTGGCGCTGCCGCTGCAGTACCTGCTGGTCGGGTTGCGCAGCTTTGACCTCTTCACCGTCTTCGTGCCGGTGTATGTGTTCCTGGCCATTCCGGTGGTCAGCGCCCTTGCCGGTGACCCCGAACGGTTTCTGGAACGTAACGCCAAAATTCAGTGGGGCATCATGGTCTGCGTGTATGGCCTGAGCCACGCGCCCGCGCTCTTGCTGCTGAACCTGCCGGGTTATGCCGGACGCGGCGCCTTCCTGCTTTTCCTGCTGGTGATGGTGACGGCCACGGCGCAGATCGTGCAGGAACTCGCCAGCCGCAAACTGCGCCGGCGGCCGATGGTGCGGCAGATCGACCGCAGCTTCTCCTTGCGCGCCTGGGCGCTGGGTGTGCTGGCCGCCGCGCTGATGGGCGCGGCTCTCTTCTGGATCACACCGGTGGACCCGCTGCGCGCCGCCGCACTGTCGGCACTGGCTGGCGGCTGCGGCAACCTGGGCGAACTGGTGATGCGCGCGCTGAAAAAAGATGCCGGCGTGCGCTACTGGGGCAACCGCAGTTCGGTCACCGGTGCGGTGGGCCTGCTCGACCGCGTGGCGCCGCTGTGTTTTGCGGCACCGGTGTTCTTCCACGCCGTGCGCTGGTATTTCATATGAAGGCGATGAGTTTGCAGGCCTTGCGTTTGAAGGCAGCCCGCTGATGTTGATCCTGGGCATCGACCCCGGCCTGCAGCGCACCGGCTTCGGCGTCATCGACGTGCAGGGCCAACGCCTGAGCTATGTTGCCAGCGGCACCATCAGCACGCTCGAAGCACCGCGCGGCGACCTGCCGCTGCGGCTGAAAATCATCTTCGAAGGCGTGCAGGAAGTGGTGCAGCGCTACCACCCCGACTGCGCCTGCGCCGAGATCGTGTTTGTCAACGTCAACCCGCAGAGCACGCTGCTGCTGGGCCAGGCGCGGGGTGCAGCGCTGGCGGCGCTGGTGTCGGGGGGGCTGACTGTTGCCGAGTACACCGCGCTGCAGATGAAGAAGGCCATCGTCGGCCACGGCCTGGCCACCAAGCCGCAGGTGCAGGAGATGGTCAAGCGCCTGCTGAAACTGCCCGCGCTGCCGGGCAAGGACGCCGCTGACGCGCTGGGCCTGGCCATCGCGCATGCCCATGCCGGCGCGTCGATGGCGGCGCTGGCGCAGGCTTCGCCGCTGCAACGCCGCCAGCATGCGCAGTACCGCAAGGGGCGCAGCTATTGACCCACGCATTCATCCACCCACTGTTTCACCCACCAGGAGCATCACCATGAACTCACCCGTTAGCACCAGCTGGATCGACATCGCACCCGGCTTTGCCGGCTACCTGGCACTGCCGCCCGGTGGCACGGGGCCGGGCCTGGTGCTGTGGCAAGAGATATTCGGCGTCAACGAACACATCCGCGCGGTGGCCGAGCAGTACGCGCTGGACGGCTTCGTGGTGCTGGCGCCCGACACCTTCTGGCGCCAGGCGCCACGGGTGGAGCTGGGGTATGCGGGTGACGAGCGCACGCGCGCCATCAGCCTGATGCAAGGCTACGGCGCGGCAGACGCGCTGGCCGACATCAGCGCGGCGGTCAGCACCTTGCGCGCCCGCACTGAGCTCAGCGGCGGCGTCGGCACATTCGGCTACTGCATGGGCGGCCGCTTGGCCTACCTGACGGCGGCCACCGCCGGGGTGGATGCGGCCGTGGCGTTTTACGGCGGCGGCATCCAGGGCCAACTGGAACGCGCTGCAGCCATCACCTGCCCGGTGCAGTTCCACTACGCCGAGCATGACGACAACATCCCGCTTGACGCGGTCGAGCGTGTGCGCGCCGCCATGGCCGGCAAGCACGCCGAGATCCACATCTACCCCGGCGCCCACCATGGCTTCAACTGCTGGGCGCGGGACAGCTACCACGCACCCAGTGCAGCGCTGGCGCATGGCAGGGCGCTGACGTTCCTGTCGCGCTGCCTGATGGCGCCAGGCGCAGCTTGACGCGCGTTTGAAGCGCCCTTCAAACGCGCGCGCTGGTGACTTGCGCAAGCAACGAAGCCGGCGCATCCGAACTCGCCAAGTGATCCACGCCCAGCAGCATGGCCAGCGTCAGCAGCAGGGCCAGCGCAGCGGCCGTTGCGCGGCTCTGCGCTGAGGTGTTCAGGGCTTGCTGGGTGGGGGTGTTCATGGTGGGCTCCGGGTCGTTGGTTAAAGATTCAGTGGTGTGAATGTAGGCAGCCTGTCCCCGCGCCACAGCCCCGTTGCGACGGCTTGCAGACGGCGGCTGACGGAACGCCGCCGACCGCGACGAATGGCACGGCAGGTGTTGCTGCATGTGTTGGTTTCCCCCGATATGCGGTGCTGCTGCTGCTTTGTTCGCGGCCATGTCTGTGGCAGTCTTGTGACCTACTGCAAATGCAGTCCAGCCTTTGCATGAAGGAGCCCCGGATGAGCAGCAGCCTGATCCCCGCCGCGGTCCCTGCCATTTGTGGCAGCAGCCTCCCGATCGCGCGCATGCGCGCCGTGTACAAATTGGACGAGGTGGAAAGGCGCCTCGACAAACTGCCCTCGCACGACCACGACAGCCTGCGCGCCACCTACCAGCGCATGCTGGACAAAGGCGCCGATCGCTTTCAGGTCAAGCCGGGCGGTCTGCCTGCGATGGAACACCTGTACGACGAACTGCCCAACTTCACGGCCGTGCTCGACGCCGTCAAGCGCCAGCTCGCGCTGTGCCAGGACAGCCGCGACGCGCTCGAGATCACGCCGATGCTGCTGCTGGGCCCGCCCGGCATCGGCAAGACCCACTTCGCGCGCGAAATCGCGCAACTGCTGGGCACCGGCATGGGCTTCATCAGCATGAGCAGCCTGACGGCGGGTTGGGTGCTCAGCGGCGCGTCTTCGCAGTGGAAGGGCGCGCGCCCGGGCAAGGTCTTCGAGACGCTGGTGGACGGCGCCTACGCCAATCCGGTGATGGTGGTGGACGAGATCGACAAGGCGCGCTCCGAACACGCCTACGACCCGCTGGGTGCGCTGTACAGCCTGCTGGAGATCGACACTGCTGGCGCCTTCACCGATGAGTTTGCCGAAGTGGCCATCGACGCCAGCCAGGTCATCTGGGTTGCCACCGCGAATGACGAACGCTCGATCCCGGAACCGATCCTCAACCGCATGAACGTGTTCGAGATCGAGGCCCCCGACGCCGACGCCGCACGCGCCATTGCGCTGCGCCTGTACCAGCAGCTGCGCGCCCAGCACGGCTGGGGCCAGCGCTTTGAAGAAGTGCCGACCGATGGCGTGCTGGAACGTTTGTCGGCCCTGGCCCCGCGCGAAATGCGCCGTGCCTGGATGACCGGCTTCGGCAACGCGCGCCTGGCCGGGCGCGGCGCGGTGGAGCTGGCCGACCTGCCCGACGGCGCGGCGCGGCGATCGCCGATCGGCTTCTTGCAGTAACGCGCGCTTCGCACGGGGCTGGGACAATCCAGCCGATGAACTTACCCGTGTGGTGGCGTCGCACGCTGTGCAGCTTGATCCTGGCCCTGGCCGCCTGCAGTGTGCTGGGCCAGACCGCCGCGCGGCCCAAGATCGGCCTTGTGCTCGGCGGCGGCGGCGCCCGCGGCGCCGCGCACATCGGCGTGCTGGAAGTGCTGGAAAGCCTGCGCATCCCCATCGACTGCGTCGCCGGCACCAGCATGGGCGCGCTGGTGGCGGGGGCCTGGGCTGCGGGCCGCAGCCCGGCGCAGTTGCGCCAGGAAATGGCCAAGGCTGACTGGGACGATCTGTTCCAGGACAACGCCGCCTTTGCCGACCTGGGCCTGCGCAACAAACGCCTGTCGCAGCGCTTCCTGCCCGGCAGCGAAACCGGCATCAAGGACAGCGGCGCGGTCAGCCCGCCCGGGGTCGTGCTGGGGCAGAAGATCAAGCTCTTTTTCAATCATCTGGTACACGCCGACACCGGCGAGCCGCAGATCGAACGCCTGCCGCTGGCCGTGTCGATCATCGCCACCGACATCGGCAGCGGCGAACGCGTCGTTTACCGCGACGGCAGCCTGACGCAGGCCATGCGCGCCAGCATGTCGGTGCCGGGCCTGATGGCACCGCTGGAATACCGCGGCCGCAAGCTGGTGGACGGCGGCCTGGTGGACAACGTGCCGATCCGCGAGGTGCGCGACCGCTGTGGCGCGCAGGTGGTGATCGCGGTCAACGTCGGCTCGCCGCTGCTCAGGCCCGAAGAGGTGTCGGGGCTGATCAGCATCACGGCGCAGATGGTGGCGCTGCTGACCGAGCAGAACGTCAGCGCATCGCTGGCGTTGCTGACGCCGCAGGACATTGTCATCAAGCCCGACCTGGGCACCATCACTGCCGGTGACTTTGGCCGTCATGCCGAAGCCGCAGACCGTGGCCGCGCCGCCGCGCTGGCCGTGCTGACGGGCGCGCCGCAACTGGCGCAGTTGACGGTGGACGCGGCCACTTACGCCGGCTGGCAACGCAGCGTGGCGGTGCGTGAACGTGCGCTGCCGCGCATCGACGAAGTGCAGGTGGCCGGCCTCTTGCGCACCGATGAAGCGCTGGTGCGGCGCTGGATCGGGCAGCAGGACGGCGCCGCGCTGGACACCACCGTGCTCACGCGTGACATCGGCCGCGCCTATGGCGACGGCCACTACGAGCGGCTGGACTACATGCTGGAAACCATCGGCGGGCGCCAGGTGCTGCGCCTGCTGCCGGTGGAAAAAAGCTGGGGCCCCGACTACCTGCGCCTGGGCCTGCGGCTGGACACGAGCCTGAGCCAGGGCTCCAACTTCCTGCTGCGCGCGGGCTACCAGAAAACCTGGCTCAACCGCCTGGGCGGCGAGCTGCTGGTCAGCGGCGAGATCGGCAGCACCACCGGCGCCAGCGTCGAGTTCTACCAGCCGTTGACGCCCACGCAGCGCTACTTCGTCGATGCCGTGGCCGACTACAGGCGCGAGCGCGCCGACTACTTCGACCGTGACCAGCGCGTGGCCGAATACCGCGCGTCGCGCGCGCGGCTCGACCTCGTGGCCGGCATCAACTTCGACCTGCTCGGGCAGTTGCGCGTGGGCTGGCGCGAGATCAAGGCTGCCAAGGAACTGGAAACCGGCATCGACCTCTTTGCCGGGCAGACCGAACCCGGTACCGGCGGCTGGATCGTGGGTCTGGACATGGACCGGCTCGACCGCCTGTACTTCCCGCGCAGCGGCTGGGCGGCGCAGGCCACGTGGTTCGGCGCCCAGAGGCGCGGCTATTCGCGCCTGGCGCTGGAACTGCGCGGCGCCTTCCCGGTGGACAACGTCGTACTCGCAGGCCGCGCATCGTGGGTGGGCTCGCCGCGCGGGCAACTGCCCTTGTCGGAAGCCGGCCGCCTGGGCGGCTTCCTCAACCTCACCAGCTTTGCCAGCGGCCAGTTGCTGGGCGACGGCGTGGCCTACGCCCATGTGCGCGCAGAACGCATCATCGGCCGCGCGCCGCTGGGCCTGCGTGGCGACATGCGCCTGGGCCTGGCGCTGGAAGCCGGCCGCGTGGCCGACCCCTATGCGCGCCAGAAACGCAATGGCTGGCTCAATTCGGTAGCGCTGTACCTGGGCGGTGAGACGCCTTTCGGGCCGGTGTACGTGGGGCTGGGGCGGGGCAGCGGGCGGACGAACAATGCGTATCTGTTCATCGGCACGCCGTAGCTTTTTGCGCTGAACTGCTGAAGCTCGCAGGCGCTGTTCGACCGAACCCTTGGCGAGCAATCGCACTGCGATGCTGTTTCGCGTTGTCAGTGGCGCGGTGCGCATCGAGCGCGTGGCCTATTGTGGCCGCGACCTTCCGGCCACGTTTGACCCAGCGTGAGGCGCGGGATCCGTCAGCAGTGACGGTTTGGCGTCCGCGCCCAGCCCTCGAAAGGGTCAACGTGCTCGAAGCGCTGAAGGCTCAACGCAGCCGCTTGCGCTGCAGTACCGCCAGGCTGGTTGCCCAACTCGACATACCAAAGGTGGCCCATCTCGCTGCCGATGCAATTAAAGCCATCGCAGGTGTCGCTCGTCGGCAGCCGCCAGTCGCTGTAGCCGCCGAAGCTGTCGCCTTCGGCCCACGCGACAGCGGCGTTCCAGTCCATCGTTGCACCACTCAGATTGGCGTCGCGCAGCCAGGTGATATCGAAGTCCGTATCGCAGTAGGCGTCGGTCACGCCGTTGCCGTCCAGATCGCGCTCCTGCAGCGCGGCCTGGACCGCCCCCGCCAGCAGCATCGAAGCTGCCCCCACCGCACTCAACAGGCTGCGCTTGATGAAACTGGTTTGCATCGCCGTCCCCTTGTGAGTCCATGCAGGGCCGCCTTCACCGCCGCCCCGGAAGCGCGGACCTTCCCCCCCGACGCAATGTCAACCCCTCATGTCGGGGCCAGGCCTCGCCGCCGGCCGACGCGGCATGCGCTTCGCGCCGCCAGATGTCAGCACCGTGGCGGGACACCGTGCGGACAAATCAGGGAACTGCCCTCTGATTGGCATGCCGGCCAGCCAGCCCGGCCACTGCCTGCAGCGCCGCCTCTTGCGCCTGCGCCACGATGCGCTCTTTCCACAAGGCCGTGTCGGTGTAGAAGGCATCGCGGAAGCGCTGCTTCACGGCTGCGCGTGCATCGGCCGGGGCTTCGGGGTGGTTCTCCATCCACTGCTCGGCGCGAAGGCAATGGATGACTTCAGTCATCGGCTCGGTGCCGTACTCCATGGCGATGCCGGTGTACTCGGCCTGCGGGCATTCCTGGTAGGCGCTTAGCCACATCAGGCCCGACAGCAGGGCGCTGGCCGATGAACCGTCGTAGATGGAAGTCACTTCCCGGCCCCACCAGGCGCGGGCGCGGGCCAGCGCAGCCGGGTCGTCCCTGCAGGCGAAGATTCGCTCACCATGTCCGTTAGGCCCCAGGCCCGTGTGCAGGTCGATCCAGCCCAGCCGCGCGCAGCGCGTGCCGTGCTGTTGCAGCACGTGGCGCAGCGTCTGCTGGCTCCAGGTGGGCGCATGGCCACCGTAGAACAGGCCCTGCGGATGCGCGTACTGGCCACCCGTGACGGCAGCCTGCAGGCCCTTCGGGCCGTGCTGCGCCGCAAAGGCGGCGAGTGCAGCTTCGTTCTCA
>JANNGN010000177.1:0-2104 GCA_031403895.1 Rubrivivax sp.
GCCGACAGCGGCCCCGGCCCGCTGGAACTGCTGGGCCTGGCGAGCCAGAAACGCGAGCTTTCGGCGTGCATGGAAAGGCTCACGCCGCCCCAACGCCAGAGCGTGGCACTGGCCTTCTTCGACGGCCTGTCGCACGCCGAAGTGGCGGCGCAACTGCGTGAACCACTGGGCACCGTGAAGAGCTGGGTGCGGCGTGCGCTGGCCACGCTGAAGGGTTGCCTGGACCGCGCCGCGGTCAGGGATGAACAAGGGGCCACCTGATGGACTACGCACAACCCGCACTGGCCGACTCGCTGGCCGCCGCCTTCGTGGCCGGCACCTTGCGCGGCCCCGCGCGGCGCCGCTTCGAGTCGCTCTTGCCCAGCCACCCGGCGCTGCAGCGCGCGGTGCTGGAATGGCAGGCGCGGCTCATGCCGCTGACGAGCGGATTGCAGCCTGTCAGCCCTTCGGCAGCGGTCTGGCAGCGCATCGAAGCGAAGCTCTGGCCCGCGCCAGTCGCGCAGCCCTGGTGGCAAAAGCTGGGCCTGTGGCGCAGCCTGTCCGGCGCGGCACTGGCCGCTGTGGTGGGCCTGGCGGTGCTGGTGGCCACACCGCCGCCGGCGCAAGCGCCCGTGGTGGTGGTGCTGCAAAGCCTGCCCGGCGCAGGCGGCCAGCCGGGCCTGGCTGGCGGCATCGTGGCCAGCTTCAGCGGCGACGGCCGCGCGCTCGTCGCACGCCCGCTGATGCCGGTGTCGTTGCAGGCTGACCGCGTGCTGGAACTGTGGTGGGCCAAGGCTGAAGGCCCGCCCAAGTCGCTGGGCCTGATGAAGGCCGACGGCAGCACCGTGCTGTCGCGTGGCCAACTGCCGGGCGGGCTGAAGGGCAGCGGCCTGGACCACATGGCGGTCAGCATCGAGCCGCCTGGCGGATCACCCACCGGCAAGCCGACGGGGCCGGTGGTCTATTACGGCAAGGTCCAGCTTTGACGCAAACACCGGGCGGCCGGGTGCCCACCCCGCTGCCCCTGTCGGCTGTCGTCGCCGGCTTCGTCGCCGTGCTGGTGGGGTTCACGAGTTCCGTCGTCATCGTGTTCCAGGCCGCCGCTGCTTTGGGTGCGACAGCGGCACAGACCGCTTCATGGATTTGGGCGCTGGGCCTCGGCATGGGCCTGACGAGCCTGGGCCTGAGCCTCTGGTACCGCCAGCCCGTGCTCACCGCCTGGTCCACGCCCGGCGCGGCATTGCTGGTCACCGCTGGCGCTGGCGTGCCGATGGCAGAGGCCGTGGGCGCCTTCATGGTGTGTGCCGTGCTCATCACGCTGGCCGGCGCCACGGGCTGGTTTGCGCGCGTGATGGCCCGCATTCCGCAGGCGCTGGCCGCCGCGCTGCTGGCGGGGGTGCTGGCGCGTTTTGCCTTCGACGCCTTTGCTTCCATGCAGCGCGAATTCGTGCTCGTGGCGCTGATGTTCGCCACCTTCCTCTGCGGTCGCCGCTGGTGGCCGCGCTACGCCGTGCCGTCGGTGTTGCTGGTGGGCATGGTGGTGGCGGCCGCCAGGGGCCAGTTGCATTTGGGCAGCGTGCAGTGGGCCTTGACGGTGCCGGTGTTCACCGCGCCCAGCTTCAGCCTGGCGGCCACCGTCGGCATCGCGCTGCCGCTGTTCGTGGTGACGATGGCGTCGCAGAACCTGCCCGGCGTGGCGGCGCAGCGCGCGGCCGGCTTCGACACGCCGGTGTCGCCCGTCATCACCACCACCGGCCTGGCGACGCTGGTGCTGGCGCCCTTTGGCGCCTATGCGCTCAATTTGGCGGCCATCACCGCCGCCATCTGCATGGGGCGAGAGGCGCATGAAGACCCGTCGCGCCGTTGGCTGGCCAGCGCGGCGGCGGGCGTTTTCTACATCATCGTCGGCTTGATGGGTGGCGCGGTGGTGGGCCTGATCGCCGCCTTCCCCAAAGAGCTGGTGCTGGCGGTGGCGGGCCTGGCACTGCTGGGCACCATCGGCTCGGGCCTGGCGCTGGCGATGAAGGACGACAGCCAGCGCGAGGCCGCGTTGATCACCTTCGTCGTCACCGCCAGCGGACTCACGCTGGGGGGCGTGGGCGCCGCGTTCTGGGGCGTGGTGGCG
>JANNGN010000178.1:0-2804 GCA_031403895.1 Rubrivivax sp.
GAAGATGTTGGCCGGCTTGATGTCGAGGTGCAGCATCTTGTGCTGGTGCACGATGCGCAGGCCGCGCAGGATCTCGTCGAAGAGGCTGCGGATCGTGCTTTCACGAAACACCTTGTCACGCTTCAAGTCGCGCGCGGTGACGATGAAGTCCTGCAGGGTGTCGCCCTGCAAGTAGTTCATCACCATATAGACGGTTTCGTTCTCGCGGAAGAAGTTCAGCACGCTGACCACGCTGGGGTGGCTGATCTGTGCCAGAGACCTTCCCTCTTCAAAAAAGCTCTTCAGGCCCAGCCGGTACAGCGGCTGTTTGTCGGGCTTGACGCGTGGCGTCAGTTCACCGGCCGAGCGCTCGGCCAGCGATGCCGGCAGGTATTCCTTCACCGCCACCAGCTGCTGGTTTTCGCCCTCGGCCAGGTACACCACACCAAAGCCGCCGGCCGCCAGCTTCTTGACGACCGTGTAGCCCCCAACGACGGTGCCCGAAGGCAATGGCGCTGGTTTGGGCTTGGACATAATCGGCGTTCACTTTGGGGGCAAATTGAATGGCGGTTTATAGCATGACGGGGTACGCCAGCGCGGCGTCCGAGCCCTTGGCCGGCGCAGCCGCAGTGACGGTGGAAGCACGCTCGGTCAACGGCCGTTTCCTCGACCTGGCGCTGCGCCTGCCCGACGAAGTGCGGGGCCTTGAGCCCGCCTTGCGCGAGCTGCTCACCGCCGCCTTCAAGCGCGGCAAGATCGAGTTGCGCGTGGCCACGGGGCGCGAGAGTGAAGGCGCCCTGCCCCACCCCAGCACCGACCAGCTCAACCGCTTGGCGCATGTTCAAAGCTCCATCACCGGCTGGCTGCCCGACGCACGCAGCCTGTCGGTCAACGAAGTGCTTCACTGGTGCCGCACCGGCGCGCCGACCGAGAAGCTCGACGAACCTGCGCTGGCCGCCGCGCGCCACTGCATCGAAGGCCTGCGCGAAGCCCGCGCCCGCGAAGGTGCGCGTCTGGTGACGATGTTGATGGAACGCGTGACGCGCCTGCGCGAACTGGCTGCCCAGGCCGCGCCGCTGCTGCCGCAGGTGGTGCAGCGCCAGCAAGCGCGTTTTCTGGAGCGCTGGAACGAGGCCTTGGCCACTGTGCAATCGGCAGCCAGCGTGCCAGCACAAGCGTTGCAAGAACGCGCCATGGGCGAAGCAGCGTCCTATGCCATCCGCATCGACGTGGCCGAAGAACTGTCGCGCCTGGCTTCGCACCTGGACGAGATCGAACGCCTGCTGAAGGCCGGCGGTGAACTCGGCAAGCGGCTCGAATTCCTGATCCAGGAGTTGCAGCGCGAAGCCAACACGCTGGGCAGCAAGTCGGCCGCGCTTGAGCTGACGACGATCTCGGTGGAGATGAAGGTGGCGATCGAGCAGATGCGGGAGCAGGTGCAGAACATAGAGTGATGTTTCGTGGCATCTCTTGCCACCCCAAATCACCCGGTAAGTCGTTGATTTCGCAATGGAAGTTGATTTCATGAGGTAGCAGGCCGTCCCAGCGAAGCGCACGCTTTGTGTGGGGGAAATCGTGGGGGAAATCTGGTTTCCCCCCGATTCGGGCAGTCGCCCGATTTTTTCCCCCACAGATTCCTCTGGAGGCCGCGCCATGACTGGGTTTGAGACAAACGCTACCGACAAGAACCTGAGGGCTTGGCTCAACGCCGGCCCGGTGATCCGGGGAGTGGGCGATGGGCTGACCTTCGTCGCCACCGTCGCCAGTGCACGCAGGGGCAAGGCGTCGTGGGTGCTCCGATACCGCTTCGGCGGGCGCGAGAAAGAGAAGACTCTCGGACGCTACCCCGATCTCTCGCTGAAGGACGCCAGAGAGCTGGCCCGCAAGGACCGAGCGCTCCTCCAGCAGGGCGTGGACATTGCCGCCCTCAAGCGCAGGGAGAAGCTCAAGGCCATCGACATGCACAACGTCGAGGGCCTGGCTCAGATCTGGTACGAGCGACACATCGTCGGCAAGTACAAGCACCCGCAGGTCGTCGAGCGCGTCATCCGTCGCCACATCAAGCCGACGATCGGCAAGTTGCCGGTCGAGGAAGTTCGGCCGGTGCACATCGACGGCGTCCTGACCAAGATCGTCGCGGGCGGCGCGCCGACGGTTGCCAACGATGCGATGCGCTACCTCTTCCGCATGTTCCACTTCGCGGTCAAGCGCAAGTGGATCGAGTCCAACCCGGTGTACGGCTTCGAGATCGCCGATGCGGGCGGGACCGAGGTCTCACGCGACCGTTGGCTCAACCGCGAAGAGCTGACCGCGCTGGCCCAGTCGATGCGCGAGACGCCCACGTTCGGCCGCCCCAACGAACTCGCGGTGTGGCTGCTGTTGGCGCTGTGCGTCAGGAAGATGGAACTGCTCTCCGCGAAGTGGTCGGAGTTCGATCTCAACAAGGGCGTGTGGGTGCTTCGACCCTCCCGCACGAAGACGAACCTGGCCATCGACATCCCCCTTGCGCCGCCGGTGATCGAGTGGCTCCAGGAGCTGAAGGTCTTCGCCTGCGGCCACGCGCACTTGTTCCCCGCGCGACGCCTCATCCACATGAAGGCTGGCGTACCGCGAAAGAACCGCTTCGAGCACATCAGCCCGGACACGCTGAACGTTGCGCTCAAGCGCTTGTCCCTTGGGGACGTCGAGCACTTCACCGTGCACGACATGCGCCGGACCGCGCGTACGCACATGGCTGCGCTGGGCATCGACCGGTTCGTCGCCGAGCGTGCCTTGAACCACAAGGTTCGCGACGTCGAAGGTGTCTACAACCAGTACGACTACTT
>JANNGN010000179.1:0-8805 GCA_031403895.1 Rubrivivax sp.
TTGAAGGCGCCCATGCGCTGGAAGTTTTCGCACTTGAAGTGGACCTGCGCGCCTGTGACTTCGTCGGCCGTGCGCGAGCGCAGCACCGGCGTTGTGTGCGCGTGCCCGAGCAGCCGTGCTGCGGCAGCTTCGATGTCGCCAAATGTGATCGCGAGTGGGTTCATGGGTCTCCTTCAGGGCCCTGGAAGCCGCCTTGCCGGAAGGTCAGCACGAGGGTGTCGCGCCAGCTTGGCAATGCGGGGTCCAGCGGTTGAATGGGGGTGGACTCGTGGATCACGCGCTCGTCGTCCAGCAGCAGCACGCTCCAGGGTTCGCGCAGCACGAAGCGCACACCATGCGTGCCGTGGGCATCGAAGACCCGCGTTTCGCCGCCCTTGACGTTGCCGCGGCCGACAAAGACCACCGCCACCAGGTCCACGCCGTCGCGGTGCGCACCCTCGGGCGTGGGGCGGCCGATGCCGCCTGTGGCGTCGATGCGGAAGGGGTGCGCTTCCACGAACCAGGCGCCTGGCTGGCGCAGCTGGCTGGCCACGCCCGCCAGCGCCACCAGCAGGCGGGGCCAGGCGGGGTCGGCCAGCAGCGTGTCGGGCAGTGCATCAAAGTTGCGCTGAATGCCACCGTGCAGCGCGTTGTAGGCCACCGGCTGCCAATGTGGCCGCTGCGGCACACCCACGCAACGCAGGCCATCGACGACAAAACAGCCGTGACGCCGACGCCTGTAGCGACCACCGTCGCGCAGGTGCAGGTCAGGCGGCAAGTCGTCCCACAGTGGCTGCCAGGCCGACAGGGTGGACTGTGAAAGCTGCGCCAGCGCACACAACGCGCTGCAGGGCAGCACGGCCCAACCCGTTGCAGACAGCTGCGTCGGCAGGTTGGGCAAGTGGGTGAGGGGCGGTTCTGGCTGCTGGCTCATCCTGGATCGTGGAGTGCAAGGGTTTTCCGCCGCCGATTCTGGGGGCGTCTCCCCAATCCGGTGTCAGCTTGGCGGAGGCGTGTGCCGTTATGGTTGCATCGTGCTGACGCCTCAACGCCATTTGGACACTTCGTCCGACTCCGATTCCAGCTCCTCAGGAGCCCTGCCGCTGGTGGAAATCATCGAGCTCAAGTGGCTGCTGGCCGGCGAAGGAATTCACCTCCACGTCGAGCGCCTGCAAAGGGACGCCGCCTACGCGCTGCGCGCGCTGGACCAGGCGGCAGCATCGGCCAGCCCGACCCTGCGCGCCACGGCGTTGCGTCTGCGAAACCGGCTGCTGCCAGCGGGCTGACAGCCACGCACCGTGGCGCCCGGCAGGGCTGCGGCGTAGCATGCACTTGGGGCGTCTCGCCATGGCGCTTGCCGAGGCCGGACATGAAGCCCGTGATGAACCGCGCCGCCACTCTGCGGGTCACCCTGCTGCGGGGTGCCGCCCTTGCCGCCGTTGCCACCCTTGCCCTGCTCACCGCCTGCGCCAGCGTGCCGCCGCCCTCGGCGAATTCGCACCTGCTGCACGACGAACTTTTCACGCTGCCGACCCCGCCACCGGACAGCAGTGGCGTGCTTGCGATGAGCGACGCGATGCGCGCCTATGCAGCACGCGAATTGGCGCCCCTCGCCCGCCAGGCCGACCCGCGACGCGAGTTGATCGACGCGCTGTACAAGAAGGGGCGCCTGCAACTCGACTACGACGCCACCGTCACGCGCAGCGCGGCCGAGGCCTTTGCCGCACGCGCGGGCAACTGCCTGTCGCTGGTCATCATGACTGCCAGCTTCGCCCGCCACCTGGGCCTGCCGGTCAGCTTCCAGACGGTGCAGATCGACGACTTCTACAGCCGCAGTGGCGGCCTCTACCTGGCCAGCGGCCACGTCAACCTGGTGCTGGGGCCGCCGCCCGTGCGCAGCGCGTTCAGCCGCAACGACCGTGAAAGCCTGACCATCGACTTCCTGCCGCAAGCCGAACTGCGCGGCCAGCGCACGCGCCCGCTCGAAGAACGCACGATCGTGGCGATGTACCTCAACAACCGCGCCGCCGAAGCGCTGGCTGCCGGCCGCGTTGCCGAAGCCTACGGATTTGCGCGCGCAGCGCTGCTGCAGGACGCCGGATTCCACAACGCCAGCAACACCCTGGGCGTGGTTTACAACAGCGCCGGCCACCACGGGCCTGCCGAGGCCGCATTTCGGCATGCGCTGACGGGCGACGGCGACAACGTCAGCGCGCTGAGCAACCTCGTCATGCTGCTGGGGCGCCTGGGCCGCAGTGACGAGACAGTGGCGCTGGCCGCACGCCTGCAACGGCTGCAACCGGTGGCGCCTTTTCACCACTTCAACCTCGGCCGCGCGGCGATGAACGATGGCGACTACGCGCTGGCGCGCGACCACTTCCTGCGCGAACTGCGCATGCAGCCCTACCAGGACGAAGTTCACTTCTGGGCGGCGCAGGCCTACTGGCATCTGGGGCAAGCCAGCCAGGCCCGGCGCCACCTGAACCAGGCGCTGGAAAACAGTGCCAACCGCGACACGCACGAGCGCTACACCGCCAAGCTGGAAGGGCTGCGCCAAAGTGGGGTCCAGTAGCCGCAGGCGGGCATGGCACAGTCCAGGTTTGACCTTGACCGCTGTTCGCCCATGAAACCTGCCTCCAAACCCAATCCGCTGCTCGAGATCGGCGTCACCATCATCCTGCCCGCTGTGGTGCTGATGAAGTTCAGCAGTGAAGACAGCCTGGGGCCCCTGCGCGCGCTCTTGCTGGGCCTGGCCTTTCCGCTGGGCTGGGGACTGTGGGACGGCTGGCGCCGCCGCAAGCTCAGCTGGCTGGCGGTGCTGGGCGTGGTGAGCACGCTGCTCACCGGCGGCCTCGGCCTGCTCGCGCTGGACGCGAAATGGCTGGCCGTGAAGGAAGCCACCATCCCCACGCTGATTGGCGTTGTGATGTTGGGGTCGATCTGGACGCGCACGCCGCTGATCCACCTGCTGGTGTTCAACGCCTCGCTGTTCGATGTGGAGCGCATCAACAGTGCCCTGGTGGCCAAGGGCAACGCCACGGCTTTTGAGAAGCGGCTGCGCCAAGGCACGATCATGCTGGCCGCCACCTTTCTGTTCTCGGCGGTGGCCAACTACCTGCTCGCGCGGTGGGTCGTCACCAGCCCCGCCGGCACCGAGGCTTTCAACCAGGAACTCGGGCGGCTGACGCTGCTGAGCTACCCGATCATCGCGATTCCTTCGATGCTGATGATGATGGGCCTGATGTTCTGGCTGGCGCGTGAAGCCAAGGCCTTGACCGGCATGGCGATGGGCGACATGTTGCAAGGCGGTTGAGCGCGTTCTGACATGACAGCCCCCTAGAATGAGGGGGTGATTACCGGCTCTCCACAGTCCATGCCCGGCCCTCGCGGCGCGCCACATTCCCCGCCGGGGCTGGCCGCTGCCGGGTACGCGCGGCGGCACTGGCTGATGCTGGCGCCCGGGCTGCTGACTACGGTGACGACTGCTGCGCAGGCCCTGGAGCCGCCCACCGGCGTGGTGGTACTGACGGTGGGTGGCCGCGTGCGCAACACCAACGACGGCCGACGCGCCCAGTTCGACATGCCGATGCTTGAAGGCCTGCCACAGCAGAGCACGGTCACGCGCACGCCCTGGTTCGCGCAGGCGCGCCGCTTCACGGGCCCGCTGCTGCGCGATGTGCTCGCTGCCGCTGGCGCCCAGGGCACTGTGCTGCGCCTGCTGGCGTTGAACGACTACCAGGTCGAAATGCCCTACGACGACGCCCAGCGCCACGACGTCATCATCGCCCGGCTGCTTGACGACAAGCCGATGGCCGTGCGTGACAAGGGCCCGCTCTTTGTCATCTACCCCTTCGATGTGCGGCCAGAACTGCGCAGCGCCGTCTATTACAGCCGCTCTGCATGGCAACTGCGGACGATCGAAGTGCTGTGAACCACCCGCCGGCAGCCAAGCCGGGCCTGGGCTGGCTGGGGCTGATCAGCTTCGGGCTGCTGGTGGCGCTGCTCGCCGTGGCACTGGTGCAGGCGCGCCAGTTTTCGCTGCTGCGCCAGGTCATGAGGTCGGGCGACGACTTCGCGGTGCTATCCATCTACCAGGCCGAGATCGAATACCTGCGCCTGCGCGAAGCCTGGCGCCAGGCGGCACAGTCGGCCGACGGGGCCCACCTGGCTGACCTGAAACTGCGCTATGAGATCTGGGTCAGCCGGGTGAATCTGCTGCAATCCGAGCGACCGCAGCGGCTGTTTTCCGACAGTGCCGAGCACCGCGAAACGATCGACGCGGTGCAACGTTTCGTGGCCCGCGCCGACCTGGCGCTCGGCGCCGCGCCCGAGCTAGAACCGAACCCCGCCTTCCTGGCCGAGCGCTTGCCGGCCCTGCAGGCCCTGGGAGCGCCCATCCACGGCCTGTCGCTGACGGCGGCGCACCGCATGGCCGAGCAGGTGGAAAGGCGCAACGCGGCGGTACACCAACAGAACCAGCTCGGCCTGGGGCTGACGATCTTCATGTCCGTGCTGACGCTGGCCTTCGCCACCATCGCGCTGCGCCAGGTGCGCAAGCTGCGGCAGCGCCGCGGCGTGCTGGAAGAACTGGCCGCCAACCTGAGCCAGGCCCGGCGCGAAGCCGAAAGTGCGAGCCAGGCCAAGAGCGCCTTCCTGGCCAACATGAGTCACGAGATCCGCACCCCTTTTCACGGCCTGATGGGCATGCTGTCGCTGCTGCGGGAAACAGGCCTCACGGCGCGCCAGATCGACTACCTGCGCACCGCCACCGAGTCTGCGGATCACCTGCTGGCGATCCTGAACGACATCCTCGACATGTCGCAGCTGGAAAGCGGCCGCCTCACGCTCGCACCCGCGCCGGTGGACCTGCGCATGCTGCTGCGCGACGTTGAAGCGCTGATGCGCCCGCAGGCCGCCGCCAAGTCGCTGGCGCTGCACATCGACGCCGACCCCGGCGTGCCCGAACGTGTGATGGCCGACGCTACACGCCTGAAGCAGATCCTCTTCAACCTGTTGGCCAATGCCATCAAGTTTTCAGACCGCGGCGCGGTGCTGCTGGACCTTCGCCTGCGCCATGACAGCGAGGGCGCAGGCGAGATCGAATTTGCCGTCATCGACACCGGCATCGGCATGGACCAGGCCCTGCTCGCCAACCTCTTCAACCGCTTTGCGCAGGGCGACAACTCGCGGTCACGCCGCCATGGCGGCACAGGGCTGGGGCTGGAGATTTCGCGCAACCTGGCGCGCCTGATGCATGGCGACATCACCGTCACCAGCAAGCCGGGCGAAGGCAGTTGCTTCACGCTGCGCCTGCCGCTCGATGCGGTGCATGAGCGCCCTGCCAACGCAGCAGCCCCGTCGGTGCCGTCGCAGTTGCGTGCGCGTCCGCTGAAGGTGCTGGTGGCCGAAGACCACCCCGTCAACCGCCAGTACCTGGCCGCGCTGCTGGACAACATGGGACACGAAGCGCACTTCACCGTCAACGGCCAGGAAGCCGTGTCGGCCGCGCGGTCGATGGCCTTCGACCTCGTGCTGATGGACCTGCACATGCCCTTGATGGACGGCGTGGCCGCCACGCGCGCCATCCGCGCGCTGCCCGAGGCCGCGCGCTCCACAGTGCCCATCGTGGCGCTGACGGCCGATGCCTTTGTCGAAACCCGCGACCGCTGCCTGTTGGCGGGTATGAACGACTTCCTCACCAAGCCCGTGAGCCCGCAGAAGCTGGCCACGCTTTTGCGTCAGCTCTTCGGCAGCGGCGACACGGACCCCGCCGCACAGCCTGGCGCCGCCAGCAGTGCCGACCCAAAGCGGGCCCGCCCGACGCTGAAAGGCAGCGCCCAACCGCTGCTGGACGAAGCGGCCATCGAAGCCGCGCTGCAGGCCATGAGCAAGGCCAAGCTCGGCGCCATGATTGCCGCGTTCCTGGACCAGGGCCCGCAGACCGTGCAGCACCTGCGAGCGGCCGTGCGCGACGCGCAGCCGCTGGAACTGCGCGTCAACGCCCACGCCGTGAAAGGCGCGGCACTCAACCTTGGCCTGTCCGCGCTGGCCGCCACCGCCGAAGCGCTGCAGGAGGGCGCTGCCCACCTGCCGGCGCACGAAATTGCACGCCTGGTGCAGCGTTACGAAGAACTGCTGCCGGTGACGCGCCAGGCGGCGCGCGACTACGGGCTGCTGCCCCCTGCGGCGGGTGTTGCGGTACCGGCTGCGGTGCCGGCTGCGGTACCGGCGGCGCCTACAAAATGATCGGCTCGGGCTCCAGCCGAATGCCAAAGCGGCCGTAAACGCTTTCCTGGATCGCACGCGCCAGCGTTACCACCTCGGCGCCACTGGCGCCGCCTCGGTTCACCAGCACCAGCGCCTGCTTTTCATAGACGCCGGCCGCGCCCACCGTCTTGCCCTTCCAGCCGCAGGCGTCGATGAGCCAGCCTGCAGCCAGCTTCATGCTGCCGTCGGGCATCGGGTAGTGCACGATTTCGGGGTCGCGGCCGATGATGTCGCGGCACTGCTCGGGCGTGACCACCGGGTTCTTGAAGAAGCTGCCGGCGTTGCCGATCACGGCCGGGTCGGGCAGCTTGGCGCGCCGGATGGCGCACACCCAGTCGAACAGCGTGCGTGAATCGGGCGCTGCGTTGCCGGTCTCTGCCATCTTGCGTTCGATGTCCAGGTAGCCCAGCACCGGCTGCCAGGGCCGCGGCAGCCACAGCCGCACGCGCGTGATCAGCGACTTGCCGGCCAGGCCGCCAAAACCGTGCTGCTTGAAGACGCTGTCGCGGTAGCCGAAGCGGCAGTCGGCCTGGTTCAACGTCACCGTGCGGCCGGTCACCAGGTCCACCGCGTCAAGCGAGTGAAAACGGTCTTTCAATTCGACGCCGTAGGCCCCGATGTTCTGCACCGGCGCCGCGCCCATGCTGCCCGGAATGAGGGCCAGGTTTTCCAGCCCCGCCCAGCCGTTGCCCACCGCCCAGGCCACCGCGCCATGCCACGACTCGCCGGCGCCGAATTCCAGCAGCCAGCCGGCGGGCGTTTCCTGCAACAGCTTGCGGCCCATGATCTCGACCTTCAGCACGACGGCGTCGATGTCCTTCGTGAAGACCACGTTGCTGCCGCCGCCGAGGATGAACTTGCGCGCCAGGCCGTACTGCGGGTGGTCCACCACCCGCCGCACGTCGGCGTCGCTGGCCACCCGGATCAAGGTGCGCGCCACAGCGGGCAGGCCAAAGGTGTTGTGTTCACGCAGGCTGGCGCGCTCTTGTGCATGAAGGGTCGTGGGGGTCGGCGCTGAAGGGTTGGGCATGCGAGAATTTTCATGCATCTGCGAGACCACCGTGAGAACAGCGCCGCCATGCCGAGCTTTGACACCGTGATCGAACCCGACCTTGTGGAACTGCGCAACGCCGTCGAGCAGGCGAACAAGGAAATCGGCACTCGCTTCGACTTCAAAGGCAGCAGTGCCAAGGTCGAGCTGGCTGACCGCAGCGCGAAGGACCGTGAACTCACGCTTTTTGGAGACAGCGACTTCCAGCTGCAGCAGGTGCGCGACGTGCTGCTGACGCGGCTGGCCAAGCGCGGCGTGGACGTGCGTTTCCTCGCCTTCGACGGCAAGCCCGAAAAGCTGGGCGGCGACAAGCTCAAGCTCGCGGTGCCCGTGAAGTCGGGCATCGACGCCGAAACGGCGAAGAAGATCCAGACCCTGCTGAAGGCCAGCAAGATCAAGGTGCAAGGCGCCATCCAGGGCGACGCGGTGCGCGTCACCGGCACCAAGCGCGACGACTTGCAGGCCGCCATCGCGCTGCTGCGCAAGGAGCTGGCGGACGTGCCGCTGAGCTTCGACAACTTGCGCACATGAAGCGCCCCCTGATGGCCGGCTTGCTGCTGTCGCTGGCGGCGGCTGTGGCACAGGCCCAGAGTGTGTCGCTCGCCGGCCGCATGGGCGACCGCGCTTTGCTCATCGTCAACGGCCAGCCGCACACCGTGGCCGTGGGCGCCACGGCGGCCGGCGTGCGCCTGCTGCGCTGGGCTGGTGAAGACGCCGAAGTGGAAGTGGCGGGCGCCAAAAGCCGGCTGCGCGTGGGCGCCACGCCGGCGCAGGTGGGCGCGGCGCGAGCACCATCGGCCGCGCGCGAGATCGTCATGACCGCCAGCTCGGGCGGCCACTTCACCCCGACCGGCACCATCAACGGGCAGGCGGTGCGCTTTGTGGTCGATACCGGCGCCACGCTGGTGGCGTTGGGCAAGGACGAAGCCCTGCGCCTGGGTGTGGACCTGAGCCACGCGCGCATCGGCATGTCGCAAACCGCCAACGGCCCGGTGGTGGTGCAGATCGTGGTGCTCGACCGCGTGCGCGTGGGCGAAATCGAGATCACCAACGTCGGCGCGGTCGTGCTGCCACAGCCCTTGCCCTTCATCCTGCTGGGCAACAGTTTCCTGAGCCGCTTTCAGATGCGCCGCGACAACGACGTGATGCGGCTTGAGCTCAAGTAGCTTGTCCCGACTGGGACAAACCGTTTCCGAACGGTCGTGCTAAAAGTACGCCTCGCACGCCCGCCGCAAGTTCGGTCGCAAGCACAGCCGCAAGGAAAAAACCATGGACCTGAACTTCACCCCGGATGAACTGAGTTTTCGACAGGACATCCGGCAGTGGGTGGCCGACAACCTGCCCGCCGACATCAGCCACAAGGTGCGCGCATCAACTGGGTATGGCCGCCCGAGACCAGCAGCGCGACAAATGGAAACTCGGGCGGGTCCACGCCGAGGAATGGCGAGAGCAAATGCCCTTCGAGGTGGTGCACGCCCAGCACCGGCTTGCCCAGCGCAGCGCCGAGC
>JANNGN010000180.1:0-6267 GCA_031403895.1 Rubrivivax sp.
CAGCGTGACGCCGTAGTCTTCGGGTTTGCGGCCCACCGGCGAATGCACGGTGCAGGCAAAGCGGTGGAAAAAGCCGCTCTGGATGCAGCCGGCGGCAAAGAGCTGGCGCACCAGTTCCAGCGCGTCCACCGTGTCCTGCACCGTCTGCGTCGGAAAGCCATACATCAGGTACGCGTGCACCAGGACACCGGCATCGGCAAAGCCCTTCGTGACTCGCGCCACCTGGTCCACCGAGACGCCCTTTTTCATCAGCGTGAGCAGGCGGTCCGAGGCCACTTCAAGCCCGCCGCTGATGGCGATGCAGCCGCTGTCGGCGAGCTGCTGGCATAACGCTGGTGTGAAGGTCTTCTCGAAGCGGATGTTGCCCCACCAGCTGATGCTCACTTGCCGGCGCTGCAGCTCGGCCGCCAGCGCCTTCAGGGACTTCGGCGGTGCGGCTTCGTCCACCAGGTGAAAACCGGTCTGCCCAGTCTCGGCCACGATTGATTCGATGCGGTCCACCAGCGTCGTCGCGGTGGCGGCGTCATAGCGGCTGATGTAGTCCAGGCTCACGTCGCAGAAACTGCACTTCTTCCAGTAGCAGCCGTGCGCCACCGTGAGCTTGTTCCAGCGCCCGTCGCTCCACAGCCGGTGCATCGGGTTGAGCATGTCCAGCAGCGACAGGTACTGCTGCAGCGGCAGGCCGTCCCAGGTGGGGGTGCCGACATCGTCGAAGGCAATGTCGGGCTCGACGAAATTCAGGTACTGCACGGCGCCAGCGTCGCGCCGGAAAGTGCGCACCAGGCGCTGCGCCGAACGCTTGCCTTGCAGGTGTTCCAACAGCGCCAGCAGTGGCCGCTCGCCAGCGTCCAGGGTGACGAAATCGAAGTGGTCGAAGACACGCGGTTCGCTCAGTTCACGCAGTTCGGTGTTGACGAAACCGCCGCCCAACACCGTGACGGTCTGCGGCTGCGCGGCCTTGATGGCCTGCGCGATGCGAAAGGCGCCGTACACCGCGCCCGGAAAGGGCACGCTGAGCAGCACCACCGTCGGCCGGTGCTTTTCAATCGCCGCCAGCGTCAGCGTTTGCAGCAGGCGGTCCACCAGGTTCAGGGGCGCGGCCAGCGCGGCGGCCAGCGGATCGAAGCTGGCCTGGCTGGCGGCCAGGCTCTCGCCATAGCGCACGAATTCGAAGCGCGCATCGACGCCGTCCTTCAGCACGTCGGCAATGTCGTTCAGGTACAGCGTGGCCAGGTGGCGCGCGCGGTCTTGCACACCCAGCGCGCCGAAGGCCCAGGCCATGGGGTCGGCGCTGGGACCGCCTTCAGGGCCAGCAGCACTTTCATAGGCGTCCAGCGTCAGGAAGCGCGGGCCTTCGGGCAGGAAGGCGCGGCTGCCGATGCGGTGCGCCAGCGTGCTGTCGCGCCCCTGCAAGAAGGCGATCGTCGGCGCGATGGTGGCCAGGTAGCGCTCGGCCTGGTCTTCAAAAGCGAGCACGCGCGCGCTGCGCGGTGGCGCAGCAGCAGCGCGGATCTGCGTCAACACGGACTGCAGGCCTGCCACCGACAGCAGCTTCAAGATCAGCGCCAGCGCCAGGTCTTCCTGCACCGCGTACATGCCGCGTGAACGCAGGAAGCCGGTGAGGTAGGCGGTGGACGGGTACGGCGTGTTGAGCTGCGTCATCGGCGGGATGACGGACAGCACGCGGGGGGTGACTGAAGACATCAGCGCAATCAACGCGATCAGCCTAGCCAGCGCAGCAGCTGCGCGGCCACTTCAGGCCGGCTCAGCAGGTGCAGGTGGTTCATGCCCTGCAGCACGGCCTGGCGTTCGGGTGCGAAGGCCAGCGTGCGCGCTGGCCGCGCGTGGCGACCCAGCGCACTGGCCACCGGCACCAGGCCGTCACCCAGCAGCCGGCCCTTCAGCGTTTCGGCCGTGTCACCCAGCTGCGCCGCGATGGCATAACTTTTAATGTGTGCGGGCAACGGCACGCTGGCCGGCGGCAACAGGCGCCCGTTGGCGGCATGGCGCGGCGGCAGCAGGTTGCCGTGGCGCAGGTCGGTGATGCCGGCACTGCGCACGCGCCCCAGCCGTGCCAGCGGCGCTGCATACGGTGCGGCGCCGAGCAGGATGTCAACGCCGTGGCCGGCCCGTTCCAGCGGCGCGCCGTGATGCGGCGTGCCCAGGCAGACGAGTTCGTCCACCCGCGCCGGCCAGGTCTGGCCCGCCTGCGCGCCCCGGTGCAGCGCGCTGCGCGCCACCAGCCCCCCCATGCTGTGGCCCAGCAGCAGCACGCGCTGCAGCGGCACGGGCCAGGCGGCCAACAGTTGTGCAAGCCACTGCGCCAGTTCAGCGCCGTTGCTGTGTACGGGGCGGCCGCTGTTGTAGCGCAGATAAACGGGCGTGAAGCCAAGCTCGCGCGCCAGCATCGCGCCGTGGTCGTGGCCCGCGCGCTGCCACTGCAGGTCGTTCATGCACAGACCGTGTATCAGCAGCACCAGGCTGCCGCTGGCGGCCGGCAGCGCGGCGTGCAGCGACGCCTTGTCCAGCGTCAGCACGCGGCCTTCGTGGCGCAGGCTCATCGCGGTGGCGAGCGGATTGGCACTCGCCGCCAGGTGGTCGCCGAAGACGCCGTTCAGCGCCGCCAGAACGGCTTCGCGTTCGCGGGATACGGGCTCGCCAGCGGGCTGCAGCAGCGGTGTCAAGCGGCCGACTGCGCCGAGCAAAGCATCCAGGCTGCCACCCACCAGCCGCGTGACGCCGCGAATGCTTTTATAGACCAGCCCGCTGATGCCCAGGATGCCACTCATGCGGCCGTCCTGCGCCGCGCCGGGCAGCGTGGCGATGCGTTCGTGCATGGCCTCCACCAGGTCGGCCAGGCCCAGCGTGGCATCGGCGGCCAGGCGCGCGGTGCCGCGCAGGTCGGACAGGTGGCGGTGGGTGACGGTGGGCAGGCGCGAGCTCAGGCGCGAGGTCAGGCGGTCAGGCGGGCGGGTCGGCATGCAAGCCAGTGTAGGCGCGGGTAAGCCCGGGCCGAGGGCTCGGTTACATTGCCCGACGCCATGCAACCCCACCTTCAGGTCGGCCTGCTCGAACAACACCTGCGCGCCTTCCTCGGCCCGGTCGATGACGCCGCGTTGGCGATCCTGCGTGAACACCTGGAATGGGTCGAGGTGGCCGCCGGCCAGACGCTGATGGCGCAGGGCGAGGCCGGCGACGCGATGTACCTGTCGATCAGCGGCCGCTTGCGCGCCTACGTGCGCGACGAAGACGGCATTGAGCACATGGTGCGCGAGATGGCACGCGGCCAGATCATTGGCGAGATGAGCCTGTACACCGACGAGCCGCGTTCGGCCACCGTGGTGGCGATCCGCGACTCGGTGCTGGTGCGGCTGAACAAGCCGCAGTTTCAGCACCTGCTGCAAAGCAGCGCGCAGGCCTCGATTGCACTCACACGCCAGCTCATCCGGCGCCTGCAGGCGGTGCAGACACGGTCCGAACTGGCGCGGCCGGTGACGATCGGTCTCTTGCCCATCACGGGCGGCATCGACCTGCAAGTCTTCGCCAGCAACCTGGCGCTGCAGTTGCAGCGCCTGGTGCCCCGCGCCGGCGTCTGCCTGGTGGACGCAGAACGGGTCGATCGAGACCTGGGCGTGCCCGGCCTGGCGCGCAGCGAATCACTCAGCGAATCCACCGACGCGGCGCAGGCCGCCGACACCAACCGCCGCATCGCGCTGTACCTCGACCAGATCGAGGCCACGCATGAGTACGTGCTGCTGCTGGCCGACGACACACCCACACCCTGGACACGCCGCTGCAGCCGCCGCAGCGACGAGATGCTGCTGCTGGCCGACGCCACGCAAGCGCCGCTGCTGCACGCCACCGAGACGCAGTTCCTGATGCAGCGCAGCGGCCGCGCCGAAGCCGCCGAGATCCTGGTGCTGCTGCACCCGGCCGAACTGCGCTGCCCGCAAGGCACGCGCGAGTGGCTGGCGCGCCGGCCCGTCAGCGACCACATCCACGTCCGCCCCACGCTGGCGCGCGACATGGCACGGCTGGCGCGCATCCAGAGCCGCAACGCGATCGGCCTGGTGCTGGCGGGCGGCGGCGCGCGCGGCCTGGCGCACCTGGGCGTGTTGCAGGCGCTGCAACAGCGTGGCATCGAAGTCGATTTTGTCGGCGGCACCAGCATCGGCGCGGTGATGGCGGCGCTGGTGGCGTCCGACCGGCCGGTGCACGAGGTGCTGGACGTGGCGCGGCGCGCCTTCAGCACCAACCCCACGGGCGACTTCAACCTGGTGCCGCTGATGAGCCTGATCAAAGGCAAGCGGCTGCGGCGCATCGTGACCACTGCCGCGCAGCAACTCTTCGGCGGCCTGCCCGACGTCGAAGACCTGTGGAAAAACTGCTACTGCGTGGCCAGCAACTATTCGCAGGCCACTGAACAAGTGCTGCGCAGCGGGCCGCTGCTGCAAAGCGTGCTGGCCAGCATCGCCATCCCGGGCGCGCTGCCGCCGGTGCTGGTGGACGGCGACCTGCTGTGCGACGGTGGCACCTTCAACAACTTCTCCGTCGATGTCATGCGCCAGGCGCGCGGCGTGGGGCGCGTGATCGGCGTTGACCTGAGCTTTCGCAAGCCGCGCCGGATTGAGCTGACCGAGGTGCCCGGCGCCTGGGCGCTGCTGCGCGACCGCTTCCGTCCGCGCAGCAGGCGGCGCTACAAACTGCCGTCGCTGGTGGCCTACCTGATGAACGTGACGGTGCTCTACAGCACCTCGCGCCAGCGCCAGGCGCAGAAGCTCACCGACCTCTATTTCAACCCACCGCTGGACCGTGTCGGCATGCTGCAGTGGAACCGCTTTGACCACATCGTCGAACAGGGCCGCCTGCACGGCACGCAAGTGCTGGACGCGCTGCCAGCGGCGGCGCTGCATAACTACCGAACCGAGGAGCCCTGAACGTGAATGAAGCGAGCCCGCCCACTGAACCCGCCGGCTTGCTGGCGCGCCTGGCCAGTTCGGTGAAGGCGGCCTTTGGCGGTGCGCCCGCCGAAGCGGCGCCGTTGCTGTCATCCAGCGCAGAAGTGCCGACTGGCGATGCGCTGTCCGCGCTCCATCCCGGCCTGCATCCCGACTTGCGACCCCATGCCGACAAGGTCACCACCGCAGCGCTTGCCGCCGGCCACGTGCGGCCCGGCGACCACGTCTTCGTCGGCACCGCCTGCGCCACGCCGCGCGCGCTGGTGGCGGCGCTGGAACAGCTGGACCTGCGGCCGGCCGATGTCGAGCTGGTGCATTTCCTGACCGACCACGCCGTGCCGCACAACGCGCAGGGCGAAGCCACCACCAACTTCCGCCACCGCAGTTTCTTCGTCGGCGCCGACGTGCGTGCGGCGGTCAAACAAGGCATCGCCGACTACGTGCCGATGTCGATTGCGCGCGTGCCCGCGCTGATGGCCATCGGCCGCGTCAAGGTCGATGTGGCGTTCATCCAGGTCTCGCTGCCCGACGCCTTCGGCTACGTCAGCCTGGGTGTCTCGGTGGACGTGATCCCGGCTGCGGTGGCGAGCGCGCGGCTGGTGGTGGCCGAAGTCAACACTGCCATGCCGCGCAGCATGGGCGACTCGACGCTGCACCTGAGCCAGATCCACTGGCTGGTGCCGGTGGACACGCCGGTCATCGAGTACCAGCACCCGCCCGCTGCGGCGCAGGCCATGGAGCAGATCGCGCGCTACATCGGCGGCATCATCGAAGACGGCTCCACCTTGCAGATCGGCCTGGGCCGCGTCACCAACGAAGCGCTCAAGCACCTGGCCGACCGCCAGGACCTGGGCATCCACAGCGACGTCATCACCGACGCCATCATCCCGCTGCTGGAAAAAGGCATCCTCACCGGCCGCCGCAAGACACACCAGACCGGCAAGATCGTCACCAGCTTTGCGATGGGCAGCCGGCGGCTGTATGACCTGATCGACCGCAACCCGCTGTTCAGCTTTCAGCCCATCGACGTGGTGTGCGACCCCTACCTGCTTGCCAGTCAGCACAAGATGGTGTCGGTGACGCAGGCCTTTGCGGTGGACCTGACGGGCCAGGTCTGCGCCGACCAGTTTGGCGGTGACTTCTACGGCGGCCTGGCGGCGCAGGGCGAATTCCTGCGTGGTGCGTCGCGCTCGGTCGGTGGCAAGCCGATCATCTGCCTGGCCAGCACCAGCGACGACGTGGCGGACTCGCGCATCCGCGCGCAGTTGCTGCCCAGCGAAGGCGTGACCGTGGCGCGCACCGACGTGCA
>JANNGN010000181.1:0-5375 GCA_031403895.1 Rubrivivax sp.
TCCTTCAACCGCGGCCGCTGGGACAAGAAAGAAGGCACGGTGCAGTTCAACCGCGCCGCCAAGACCGGCCGCGTGGACATCACGATCGACATGAACTCGATCAGCAGCGGTGTCGCGCCCTTTGACGCGCACCTGAAGAGCAAGGACATCTTCAACGCGGCTGAATTTCCGACCGCCCGCTTCGTGGGTGAAAAGTTCGTCTTCGCCGGCGACAAGGTCACGGCTGTCGAAGGCACGCTGACGATGCTGGGCAAGAGCCAGCCGCTGACGCTGAAGGCCAACCAGTTCAACTGCTACACGAACCCGATCTTCAAACGCGAAGTCTGCGGTGGTGACTTTGAAGCCACGCTGCAGCGCAGCCAGTGGGGCATCAACTACGGCATGCCGATGGTCGCACCCGACAACGTGCGCCTGCTGGTGCAGGTGGAAGCGATCCGCCAGTAAACACGCCCGCCCGGCTTGCCCCAAGATCGGGGCATGAAGCTCGTCGCTATTGCCCTTGGCCTGCTGAGCGGGGCCACCGCCATCAGCACGGCGGCGGCCCCTGCCGTCTTCGCGCTCGACCCCGATCACACTTTTGTGCACTTCGAGGTGCAGCACTTCGGCACCAGCACCACCCGCGGCCGCTTCGGCCCCGTGACGGGCGAGGTCACGCTCGACCGCGCCGTGGGCAGCGGCGCGCTGGGCCTGCGCATCAGCACCGCCAGCGTGGATACCGGCATCGCGGTCTTCAACGCGCGCCTGCGCCAGGCCGACCTGCTGGCCAGCAGCGAATACCCCGAAGCTTTCTTCGTCGCGCGCAACGTCCGCTTTGACGGCAATCGCGTGGCTGAAGTGCGCGGCGAATTCACCTTTCGCGGCACCAGCCAGCCGCTGTCACTGCGCATGCGCCACTTTGCTTGCCGGCAGGACGGCAGTGCGGAAGTCTGCGGCGGCGACTTCGAAGGCGAGATCCTGCGCAGTGACTTTGGCGCCACCTTCGGCCTGCCGTTGATCGGCGACCGCGTGCGGCTGGTGGTGCAGGTGGAAGGCCGGCGCACACGCTGATTTCTGCGCGCGCACTGCCCCAGCGCAGCCGGTGCGACGCCGCGCCCGGTTTGGCAATCCTGCCTTTGAAGTCACAACTGCTTCAACCTGCGCACGCAGGTTGCGGCGCAGCGGCTCTACCACCCAGGCAAAACCGCCCCGCCACGCGCAGACCGCTGCCGCGCCTGCCGGCGCGGTCCGGGGGTTACACCGAGTTGCCCCCCGCCAATGCGGCGTGAATAGTCTGCCGCTGACGCTTTGCGCGATGCCTTCCGTGCGCGCCCATACCCCCACCGGAGACAAACCATGACCGAATCCACCAAGACCGCCAAGACCGCCAAACAGCCGCCCGCGCCGCGCCGCCGCTTTCTCAAGTCCGCCACCGCCGGTGCCGTTGGCGCCGGGGCGATGGCCGTGCCGATGATTTCCAGCGCCCAGACGGTGTCGATGCGCTTCCAGAGCACGTGGCCGGCGAAGGACATCTTCCACGAGTACGCCAACGACTTCGCTGCGAAGGTCAACAACATGGCCGGCGGGCGGCTGAAGATCGAAGTGCTGCCCTCGGGCGCCGTGGTGCCCGCGTTTCAGCTGCTGGAAGCCGTCAACAAGGGCACGCTGGACGGTGGCCACGGCGTCGTGGCCTACCACTACGGCAAGAACAACGCGCTGGCGCTGTGGGGCTCGGGCCCCGCCTTCGGCATGGACCCGAACATGGTGCTGGCCTGGCACAACTACGGCGGCGGCAAGGCCATCCTCGAAGAAATCTACAAGTCCATCAACATGGACGTGGTGTCGTACCTGTACGGCCCGATGCCAACGCAGCCCCTGGGCTGGTTCAAAAAGCCAATCGCCAAGGCCGACGACCTGAAGGGCCTGAAGTTCCGCACCGTCGGGCTGTCGGTGGACATCTTCACCGCCATGGGCACTGCGGTGAACCCGCTGCCGGGCGGCGAGATCGTGCCCGCGCTGGACCGCGGCCTGATCGACGCGGCCGAGTTCAACAACGCCTCAAGCGACCGCACCCTGGGTTTCCCCGACGTGGCGAAGAACTGCATGCTGCAGAGCTTTCACCAAAGCGGCGAGCAGTTTGAGATCCTCTTCAACAAGGCCAAGTACGGCGCCCTGCCGGCCGAGTTGCGCTCGATCATCGACTACGCCGTGCAGGCCGCCAGCGCCGACATGAGCTGGAAGGCGATTGAGCGCAACTCGCACGACTACATCGAGTTGAAGAAGGTTGGCGTGAAGTTCTACAAGACGCCCGATGCGATCCTGCGCACGCAGCTTGATGTGTGGGACAAGATCGTCGCCACCAAGAGCGGCGAGAATCCGCTGTTCAAGAAGGTGATCGATTCGCAGCGCGTCTTTGCCCAGCGCGCCGGCCAGTGGCAGAACGACTACATGGTTGACTTCACGATGGCCTTCAACCACTACTTCAAGAAGTAGGCGCTGGCCGGGGCGGGCCAGGCCCTTCCCGCCGCCGACCCCGCCGGCCATTCAGGCGCCCCCTGATGGCCGGCTCGTTACTTCTGCAGGCCCACCCATGGACACACAACGACTGCTTCACAGCGCCGACCGCTTCAGCACCCTGGCCGGCAAGACATCCGCCTGGCTGATCGTGGTGCTGATGCTGGTGGTGTGTACCGAAGTCTTCAAGCGCTACGCGCTGAACGCACCCACGGCTTGGATCTACGACGTCAACAACATGCTGTACGGAACGCTCTTCATGATGGGCGGTGCCTACACGCTGGCGCACGACGGCCATGTGCGCGGCGACTTTTTCTACGGCAGCATGAAGCCGCGCACGCAGGCCTGGCTTGACCTTGTGCTCTACATCCTTTTCTTCCTGCCTGGCATTGGCGCGCTGACCTGGGCCGGCTGGACCTACTTCAACGAGTCGCGGGCGATGAATGAGCAGACTTTCAATGCCACGCCGCTGCCGCTGTACCCCTTCAAATTCGTGATCCCGCTGGCCGGGGCCATCGTCATGCTGCAGGGTGTGGCCGAAATCATCCGCTGCGTGGTCTGCATTCGCACAGGCGCGTGGACGCCGCGGCTGAAAGACGCCGAAGAGATGGACGTGGTCGAGCAGCAGCTCGCCAACAGCGAATACGTGGACGACGCGGCACGCCGCGAGATCATCGAGAAGGCCAAGTCCATCGACGAAGCGGCGCACCAGCGCGGCTCGGGCGGGAGGGATCACACATGATCAGCAACCCGGCGCTCGGCTTGACGATGCTGTGCCTGATCATCGTCGTCATCATGCTCGGCTTCCCCACCGCGTTCACCCTCATGGGGCTCGGGATGGTGTTTGGCTTCATCGCGTTTTACGACCCGGCCGCGCCGTGGTTCGACAACCGCATCTTCGACCTCATGGTGCAGCGTGCCTTCGGCGCCATGACCAACGAAACCCTGCTCTCGATACCGCTCTTCGTGCTGATGGGCTACGTGATGGAGCGCGGCGCGCTGGTGGACAAGATGTTCCACAGCGTGCAGCTTGCGTTTCGCAACGTGCCGGGCTCGCTGGCGGTGGCCACGCTGGTGATCTGCACCTTCTGGGGCATCGCCAGCGGTCTGGTGGGCGCGGTGGTGGTGCTGATGGGCGTGATCGCGCTGCGGCCGATGCTCAACGCCGGCTACGACGTGCGGCTGGCGTCGGGCGTCATCACGGCTGGCGGCACGCTGGGCATCCTGATCCCGCCGTCGGTGATGATCATCGTGTACGCCGCTGTCGCCGGGCAGTCGGTCGTCAAGCTCTATGCCGCAGCCATGTTCCCGGGCTTCTTCCTGGCGCTGCTGTACCTGATCTACGTCATCGGCTGGGCCATGATCAACCCGAAGGTGGCGCCCAAGCTGCCGCTGGCGCAGCAGAGCGCGGCCATTTCGCCGTGGGTGGCGCACATCGCAGCCAGTTACTCGCCGCGCATGTTGCCGGCGTTGCTGATGGCGGTGGCCTCACCCGCACGCGCTCTGAGCGCCCGCGCCGAAGGCCTGCGCACGAGCTGGTTGCATCTGGTGTGGGCGCTGGTTCGCGCGCTGGTGCCGCTGTGGCTGGTGCTGGTGACGTTGGGCACGGCCTGGTGGTACGTGACGATCCATTCACAAAAGGGCGAAGAGGCTGTGCCTGCGGGCCTGCAACAGATAGCCGGCAAGACCACACGCGATGCGGCCAGCGGACTGCAAGAACCACCAGGAGCCGGTGGACTGCAGGAACCTCCGGGCAGTACCGAGACCACGGTGTCATCGCGCAGCGGCGGGCTGCAAGCGCCGCCGGGCGCTGAAACCGAGGCCGCAGCACCCGCCAAGTCCGAGGGCCTGCAGCAGATGGGCGGCGAACAAAGCGAAGCGCCCAAGACGCAGGCCGTGCCCGAAGCCTTCTACATCGGCTTCGCCCTGGCCGCCAGCTTTGCACTCATGTTGCTGGCCTGGTACTACATGAACTTCAACGCCGAGCAGTATGAGATCCTGGTCATGCTGGTGTCATCGGTGATGCCGCTGGCCACGCTCACGGCGGTGGTGCTGGGGGTCATCCTGTTCGGCATCACCACGGCCACCGAGTCGGCGGCGGTGGGTGCGGCAGGCGCCTTCCTGATGGCCTTCCACGCCCGCACGCTGGACTGGAAGCGCATCAAGGAAGCCGTCTTCCTGACCGCCAAGACCACCTCCATGGTGTGCTGGCTGTTCGTCGGCTCGGCGCTCTTTTCAGCCGTCTTCGCGCTGCTGGGCGGGCAGCGCCTGGTGGAGCAGTGGGTGCTGGCGATGGACCTGTCGCCGCTGCAGTTCATGCTGCTGTCGCAGGCCCTCATCTTCGTGCTGGGCTGGCCGCTGGAATGGACCGAGATCATCGTCATCTTCGTGCCCATCTTCCTGCCGCTGCTGCCGCACTTCGGCATCGACCCCATGCTCTGGGGCGTGCTCGTGTTCGTCAATCTGCAGGCGGCCTTCCTGTCGCCACCGGTGGCGATGTCAGCCTTCTACTTGAAGGGCGTGGCGCCGTCGCACGTCACCATCAACCAGATCTTCGCCGGCATGATGCCGTACATGCTGATCGTTGTCCTGTGCATGGTGTTCATGTACATCTGGCCCGGCATGACGCTGTGGCTGCCGAAATACCTGTACGGCGGCTGAGACCGGGGCAGCGCGTGTAGCGCTGCCCCTGCTGCCCCTGCCGCTATGAGACGGCTGCGAAGGCGCGTCTTCAGCCCGCGAACGAGCGCCCGAAAGCAAACACCGAATTCGGCGCCGTCGTTCGCACCGGCTTGACCACCGGTTGCGGTGTGATGGCACGGCGGGGCGAGCGCGCCTCGACGCGCACGCCCTGTTCGACTTGCTCCTGCACCAGGCTGGCCAGC
>JANNGN010000182.1:0-8615 GCA_031403895.1 Rubrivivax sp.
ACGGCCACGCTGACTTTCATCTTGAGCGGCATCTGGCGCTGGGCCCGAATCACGCCTTTGTGCATCTGCAATGGACGCTGAAGCGCCGCGACGGCAGCCTGCTGCAGCAGTTTCACACCGGCTACCAGCTGCTGCGCAGCGCGCAGGGCCCGCGCGTGTTGCTGGCGGTGGCGCACCAAGAAAACCTGTCGGAGATGAAACACCATGCTGCTCAGTGAAGACCACCTCGCCGTGCAAGACGCCGTGCGCGCTTATGTGCAGGCCGAGATCGCGCCGCATGCCGCCGCCTGGGACAAGAGCCACACCTTTCCGGCCGCACAGTTGAAGGGCCTGGCCGCACTCGGCTGCTACGGCGTGGCGGTGCCCGCCGAGTGGGACGGCGCGGGGCTGGACTACCTGGCACTGGCGGTCATCCTGGAAGAGGTGGCGGCCGGCTGCGGCGCCACCAGCACGGTGGTCAGCGTCAACAACTGCCCCGTCTGTTCGATCCTGATGGCTTACGGCAATGCCGACCAGAAGGAACGCTTCCTGAAATCCCTGGCACGCGGCGACATGCTGGGCGCTTTCTGTTTGACCGAGCCGCACGTGGGCAGCGAAGCAGGTGGCCTCAAGACCACCGCAGTCCTGGAAGGTGACAGTTATGTGCTGAACGGCGTCAAGCAGTTCATCACCAGCGGCAAGAACGGCGATGTCGCCATCGTGATGGCGGTCACCGACAAGGCCGCCGGCAAGAAGGGCATCAGCGCCTTCATCGTGCCGACGAAGACACCCGGCTACACGGTGGCGCGCATCGAAGACAAGCTCGGCCAGCACGCCAGCGACACGGCGCAGATCCTGTTCGACAACTGCCGCGTGCCGGCGGCCAACCTGCTGGGCGACGAAGGCATGGGCCTGAAGATCGCCCTGTCGGGGCTGGAGGGTGGCCGCATCGGCATCGCCAGCCAGGCCGTGGGCATGGCACGCGCGGCCTTTGAAGCGGCGCTGGCTTACAGCAAAGAGCGCACGAGCTTTGGCCAGCCGATCTTTCAACACCAGGCGGTGCAGTTCAAGCTGGCCGACATGGCGACGCAGATTGAAGTGGCGCGCCAGATGATCCACCATGCCGCGAGCCTGAAAGACGCCGGCCGGCCATGCCTGAAAGAAGCCGCCATGGCCAAGCTCTTTGCCAGCGAGATGGCCGAGCGCGTGTGCAGCGACGCGATCCAGGTCTTTGGCGGCTACGGCTACGTCAGCGACTTTCCCGTAGAGCGCATCTATCGTGACGTGCGCGTGTGCCAGATCTATGAAGGTACCAGCGAGGTGCAAAAAATCCTGATCGGCCGCGCGCTGGCCTAGAGCGCGTCACTGCGGCAGCCCATGCGCTGCCAGCAGCACGACGCGAACGTGATCGTCGTTGTAAAGCGCCCGGGCCGGCAGTTCAGCGGCGGCGCGCAGCGCCGCAGCCAGGCCACCGCCCGCAGGGCGCGCAGCGCCGCAGCGATCCTTCGGCTGGGGGATACCAAGGTGTCATTCGCAAAGTGGAGGTCCTGCCGTTCAATGCAGACATCGGGCAGCCACAGAACCAGCCCGCTTGCGAATCACCCCCAAGAGGACACACCATGCAGCCCACCAGCCAATCCGCCAACAGCATCACCCACACCAACCCCACCCGCGCCAACCGCCTGGCCGCCCTGGGCCACACGCTGATGGAGAGGCTGGAGACGCCACTGTTCGTGACCGATGCCAACGGCGCCGTGCTCGAAGCCAACCCCGCTGCCACGCGCCGCATCGAACGCCGCGACGGCCTCTGGCTCGACGCTGGCGGCCGCCTGTCGCTGCGCCAGGCCGGCCGCTGGGTGGCGCTGTCGCACTGGCAGCCGATGCTGGTTGCGGGTCAGGAACTGACGCTGCCGCTGGAAGTTGAAGGCTGCGCGCCGCTGCAGATCACGCTGCGCAGCATGAGCCACGGCGACGGCATCCCGTGCAGCTTTGGCTGGGTGCTGGCCACCATTGAACGTGTCACGCTGACGCGCACCGACGCCATGCGCCGCCGCTTCCGCTTCACGCGCACGCAGGCCCGGTTGGCCGAGATGCTGTGTGACGGCATGCGCCCCACGCACGCCGCCGCGATGCTGGGCGTGAAAATATCCACCGTGCGCACGCACGTCGGCCAGATGTACGAGAAGACCGGCACCCACAGCCAGGCGCAGCTGGTGGCGTTGCTGCATCAGGCCTGAAAGGCCGGTCCAAAGCGCGCTGCGCGAAACCGAGGGTCCGCGATGCTGGAGCGGGCCCAGGTAAGTCCCCGGCGCAGGGCCCCCGTCAAGTGGGTGTGGTGGGTTGCAGGGCGGCGCAGTGGGGCCCGCAGGGGCTGGGCCAATGCCGACCCCGCCGCGCCGGTGCGGGATACATTGCGCCGATGACCGAAGACCAAGCCCGCCAGGTGCTGCTGCTGCAAGCGCAGGAAAGCGCTGGCGACACACCGCACTGGCAGCCCGATGACCGCCGCTGGGCGACGCGGCAGGCCGTGGCCACCGTGGGTGGGCAAGCCACGCCGGAACACTTTGTGGTGGCGCGCGCCGCGCTGGCGCTGCAACGCCTGCTGCCACGCGACGCGGCAGCCCAGCGCTGGCTGGCGCGCCGCGCCTGGCACCCCGCGTGGGTGGTGCTGGCGCTGGTGCTGGGTTTGATGGCCGGGCTGGCGGTGGACCAGCTGGGTCCGCCGCAGCGCGTCAACCTGCTGGCCCCGGCGATGTGGGCCGTGGTGGGCTGGAACCTGTTCGTCTATGCGGCCCTGCTCTTGCCGCTGAAACTGCAGGGCCTGCGGGGCTGGCTGTCACGCTCTACCCTGCGCGGCCATGAACAGGTGGCGATGCTCTGGGCCCGGCACGCCGCGCCCTTGACCGGCGCGCGCCTGGCGCTGCTGCTGCACACCGCCGCCGCGACCCTGGCGCTGGGGCTGGTGGCGGGGCTGTATCTGCGTGGCCTGGTGCTGGACTACCGCGCCGGCTGGCAGAGCACCTTCGCCAGTGTCGAGCAGGTGCAGGCCGTGCTGCGCTGGCTGCTGGCGCCGGCCAGCGCCGTCACCGGCATCGCCGTGCCCGACGTGGCGCCCCTGCGCGTGGGGCCGGGCGCCGACGCCACAGCCACGGCCGCACCCTGGATTCACCTGCTGGCCGCCACGCTATTGCTGGCGGTGGTGCTGCCGCGTGCCTTGCTGGCCTGGCGCGCGGGCCTGCGCGCGGCGCGGCTGGCGCAACGTTTTCCGCTGCCACTGGACACGCCGTATTTCGAAGCGCTGCACCCGCTGATGCGCCCGGGCCTGCCGCCCACCGTGCGGCTGCTGTGGCTGCGCGTGGCGCAAGGGCCTGCGCTCAGGCTCTTCGACACGGTGGTCGAGCACGAGATCGGCACACCGCGGACTCTTCTGCGCAGTGACGAAGGCGACACGCTGCAACTGCATCCCGTGCCGGCCGGCGTGGACGGCGCGCTGGTGCCGGCAGTCGCCGCGCCTTGGTGGCAAGCGCTGTGGCCCAGCGGCGCGGCTGCCAAGTCCCCGCTGGCGCGCCTGCGCGAAGACACCGACGCGGTGTTGCTGCTGACGCGCCCAGGCGCCATCGAGCCTGCCTGGCTGGCTGCGCTGCAGCGCCCGCTCGTGACGCTCGTGGACGCACTCGACGCCGAACCGCCGCGCCTGAGCACCAGCCCCCAGGCCCGCGCCGACGGCTGGCTGGCCGAAGGGCTTTTTCTGAACGCGCTGGACAACGCGCTGCCGGGCGATCCGCGCCTGCCGCGCCTGCGCCAGGCCTGGGTGGCGCAGCAGCGCGCGCGCCTGGACGCGGGCACGCAGGTGCTTGCAGACAGCCTGGCGCGCATCGCCGCCACGCACCAGGCCGTCGCCGATGAAGGCTTCCTGGCGCGCCGCGCCGAAGCCGACAGCGCGCGCGCCGCGCTGGCCACCGCACTGGACGCCGAGTGGCGTGACTGCGAAGAGCGGCTGGCGACGCTGCTGGGCCATGGCGACTTGGCAACCGACCTGGCTGCCGACCCAGCATCGCCCGCGCCCACCCCGGCCGCCCAACTGCGCAACCGCCTGGGCGAAGGCCGCGCCGCGCTGATGGGCGGCGTGGTGACCGGCGCTTTGGCGGGCCTCAAGGCCGATGTCTTGAGCGGCGGTATGACGATGGGTGCGGGCCTCGTCGCGGGCGGCCTGCTTGGCGCGCTGGGCGCGGCCGGCATGGCCAAAGGGCTGAATGTCGTGCGTGGCACCGACCGCAGTTTTGCGGCCTGGGACGCCGCCGCGCTGGCGCCCATCACGCAGGCGCTGCTGCAGCGTTACCTGGTGCTGGCGCATGGCCTGGCACCCGGCGTCGCGGGGCAGCGCCTGGCGCCGGCGCTGGCGGCGCAGCAGGGCGCGCTGAGCGCACTGTGGCGCGGGCGTGAGCGGCGCTTCAACAACGCCGGTGAATCCGAGAGCCTGGCGCGCGCGCTGCGGCCGCTGCTGAGCCAGACCTTGCTGAGCGCGCTGGGCGGCCCGGTGGGCACACCCGCACACCGCAGCACAGCCCCTGAGCGCGTGCGGGCCTGACCCCAGACCGCGCCGCGTGGGCGGTCCTACGCACAAGGGCGCAGTCGTCTGACGCGGGGCCACGCCACAGCCGCCTACGCTGAAGTCCTACTCAATCCACTTGGAGACCGACATCATGGGCAAATACGCATTGGCCTGGCTTCTTGGCGTACCGGGCATCGTGCTCGTGTTGCTGTTCATCGTCTTTCGTTGACCGCAGCCACCATGAACCAACCCGCTGAAAAGCAACGGCAGGACCTGCTCGACGCGCAACGCAAAGCACACCGCAGCCAACCCGACAGCTTCAAGGAAGACGCACTGACCGACAAGGTCGTCAGCGTCGAACCCGATGGCACGGGCCCCACGCCCACTGAAACCTTTGACACCGACAAGGACCAGCGCAAGGGCTCGGGCAGCGGTCCGGTCTGACAGTCCACCGCCTGACAGTCCGCCGCCTGAAAGTCCGCCTCCTTAGACTCCGCAGCTTGAAGCTCAGTGGCCCGAGCGCTGCCTGCGGAGGTAGCTGAGCCAGCGCCGAAAAGTCGGCAGCCGCATCAATCAGTTCATCCACGCGCAGCCCGCGGTCTTCGCGAAAGCGAGCGCCCACCCGTTGCACGCCACATCGCCCAGCGTCTCGATGGCAGGCAGGCTGCGGCTTGATCGAGCGCGGCCACCACACGCGGGGCGGCGGCGCAGGCAGCATGGCGTTTGAAGAGAGCCACGCGCAGCGTGGCAGGCCTTGTCGATGCAGTCCATCGGCGCCGGATGCACGCAGCCAGCGCGGTGGCGTGCAGGCGCCAGAGTTCCTGCGCCATCGCATTCGCGGGTGCATCTGCTTGTGCGTGTGCGTGTGCGTGTGCGTGTGCGTGAGCAAAGGCGCAAACGCAAACGTCCGCCCCTGCGATACTGCGCGCCCTGTCGAATATCCGGGAGTTCTCTCATGACGAGCACCGCCTTGCGCGCGCTGCGCCTGCTGCCAGCCACGCTGATGGCGCTGGCTTTCTGTGCCACCGCCAGCGCCCAACCCGCAGCCTGGCCCACCAGGCCCGTGAAGATCATGGTCGGCTTCCCCGGCGGCAGCACACCCGACATCGCCGCGCGCGCGCTGGCTGACACGCTGTCCAAGACCTGGGGCCAGCCGGTAGTGGTGGACAACCGGCCCGGCGCGTCGGGCAACGTTGCTGCCGACGCGGTGGCCAAGAGCAGCGACGACCACACGCTGGGTGTCGTCATCAACGGCAACCTCACGTCGGCCAAGCTCTTGAACCCGAAGCTGCCCTACGACTCGGCGAAGGACTTCAGCCTCATCAGCCTCTTGGCCACCGCGCCACTGGTGCTGGTGACGCCCGCCGACCAGCCCACCGGCGCGGCCTGGCTTGCCGCAGCGCGCGCTGCCGCTGACAAATGGAGTTATGGCTCTGTCGGCATTGGCTCGGTCGGCCACGTGGGCATGGAATTGGTGAAGGCCGCGATCGGCAACACGCAGGCTGTGCATGTGCCCTACAACGGCAACCCGGCGGTAGTGACCGCGATGCTGGGTGGCCAGATCCAGATGGCGCTGGTGCCGCCCGGCATCGCGCTGGCGCAGGTGAAGGCAGGCAAGCTGCACGCCATCGGCCTGACCGGCCCGCGCAGCGCGCTGGCGCCCGATGTCGCGCCGCTGGCGGACGCCGGTGTCAAGCTGATCGCGCTGGAGGTGTGGACCGCGCTGGTCGGCCCTGCCGGCCTGAGCAAGGCCGCGCTCGAGCGCCTGGCGCGCGACGTGCCGGCGGCGCTGCGCGAAGCCGACACCAGACAGCGCCTCTTCACCGGCGGCTGGGACGCACAAGGCAGCAGCGCCGAAGGTCTGGCCGCGCGCGTGAAGGACGAGACGCGCATCCTCGGGGACATCATCACGTCGCGCGGCATCAAGCTGGAGTGAGCGTGGGCGGCCCGAGCGGTGTGCGCGGTGTGGGCGACGTACGCCGCGTGCGCCGCGTTGGCACCGTCACCGAGCCCGCGCGCCAGACGCCGGTTTACGGCGAGGTTGACGTGCTCGTGGTCGGTGGCGGCCCGGCTGGCCTGGCGGCTGCGCTATCTGCTGCGCGCCATGGCGCGCGCACGCTGCTGGTGGAACGCTACGGCTTCCTGGGCGGCATGGGCACGGCCGGTGGCGTCACCAACTTTGCGGGCCTGTACGGCAGGCGCGGCGGTGTCATGCAGCCTCTGGTGCGCGGCGTGGCCGACGAACTGCTGGCGCGCATCGACGCACTCGGCGGCCTGAACGCGCCGCAGGACGGCATGCAGGGCCGCATCCGTGTCCGCAGCTACGACGTGGCGGCCTACAAGTGCGCGGCCGACGGCCTGCTGCTGGACGCAGGCGTCGAACTGCTGTTCCACGCCTGGGCCGCAGGCGTGGTGATGGACGGTGAGCGCATCGCTGCGGTGCTGGTCGAGACCAAGTCCGGCCGTCGCGCCATCCGCGCGCGCGAATTCATCGACGCCAGTGGCGACGCCGACATCGCGCACTTCGCCGGCGTGCCCTTCACGCTGGGCGACGGCGCGGGCGACATGCTGTACCCGAGCACGATGTTCCGCATCGGGCACGTCGATGCGCCGCGCGCGCTGGCGGCCATCGGTGAATTCAAGGCCATTGACGCGCTGATGGAGCGGGCCGCAGACCGCTACGACTTTCCAAGGAAAGGGGCCATCCTGCGGCCGCAGAAGAACCCGGCTGAATGGCGCGCCAACGTCACGCAACTGCGCAACGCCGAGGGCCGCGCGGTGGACGCCACCGACGCGCGCCAGCTCAGTGCCGCCGAGGTCGAGGGCCGGCGCCAGATCGTCGAGTTCATGCGCTTCCTGCGCGCCGAGGTGCCGGGCTTCGAGCAGGCTGAGATCGCAGAAATCGCCGCGCAAGTGGGCGTGCGCGAGACGCGGCGCATGCACTGCGCGTGCATGCTCAGCGGTGAGGACGTGCTCGGCGGCGCGCGCTTCGAAGACACCATCGGCCTCAACGCCTGGCCGCTGGAGATGCACCTGGCCGGGCGCATCGAGTGGGCCTTTCCGCGCGACGCCGACAACAGCTTCAACCAATTGCCCTGGCGCATGCTGGTGCCGCAGGCGGTACACAACCTGCTCGTCGCCGGCCGCTGCGCCGGCATGGAGCACCTGGGCCAGAGCGCGGCGCGCGCCAGTGGCGCCTGTTTCGTGATGGGCCAGGCCGCAGGCACGGCGGCGGCGCTGCGCGTGGCCGGGCGCTTCAGCGTGCAGGGCCTGCAGCACGGCTTGCGCGCGGACGGCGCTGAACTGGACAGCGGGAAAATCTGAAGGCTGCGCTGCACCGATGGCCAGCGCAGCCTTCAGGGGCCAGGCGCGAAGGTGCAGGTCTTGACGCCTGCTTCGCGGCGCGCCATCAACCCGCTGCGCGCGCTCGGATCACTTCGCGCTGGCGCTGCGTGCCACCGCTTGGCCTGCGTTGTCGCCTGGGTTGGGCCCGGCGTACAGAGACTGCGCAGGCGCAGGCGTGCGGCTCAAGACGAACGAACCACTGTCCTCGCCTGTCAGCCAGTTCAGGTTGCCGTCGCGGCGGGCCGCCGCGACATCGCTCAGCACCTGGCGGCGGCTGGCCGTGTTGCGAGCGGCTTTCTGCGACAGATAGAACGAGCCGCTGTCTTCGCCATTCATGCCGGCGAGTTCGCCGCTCTTGATGGCAGCCATCAATTCGGCCACCACGTCGGCGCGTGATTTCGTCCCTGCGGATTCATCGGCTGTGGCCGCGCCGACGGCGCCAAAGCCCAGCGCGGCAGCAGCCGCCAGATAGACAAGTTTCTTCATGACAAATCTCCCTTGGCTCGGCACCCTTGACACGGTGATGAAGGCGGGCCCGCTGGATGCCGGGAGGCGGAGGCCCGATGCGTCAAAGATAGTCGCAGGGCCCCTGCCCTGCCATCGCCCGTTCGGTCTATGCCCAGCCGTTTTTCCTCAACACTGTGGATCGCTGAAGTGCTGAACAGGGGAGATGGGCTGTTCGCCCGGCCATGCGTTGCGGCTGGACGCTCGGGGCGTGCCCGCTTATCGTGCGGCCATG
>JANNGN010000183.1:0-1804 GCA_031403895.1 Rubrivivax sp.
GCCATCAGCGGCAGCGCGGCGAGTGCGCGGTCGGTGACGATCAGTGGCCGACGGATGCCGTGCTCCAGCAGGTGCGCAGCCACCAGCTTGCGCGCACCGGCGCCGAAGTGGATGGGGGTGGGAAAGGCGAAGTGGGTGATCCGGTGGCTCATGGCAGGGGGGTGGTGAAGGCGGGTGAGCGGGCCAAGCTGGTCCAAGCGTAGCGCATGGCTGGCGCGGCGCGGCAATCGACAGTCGCGCCCGGCGCCCTATGCTTGGCCAACCGGCGCCGCTTGCGGCCGCGATACGGAGAGCGTCCATGACGATCATCAAGACAGTGCTGTTGGCCCTGGGCTGTGCACTCGTGGCCACTGCCGCTGTCACTGCCGCTTTGGCGCAGGCTGGCGCAGCGCCCACAGCGCGCCCCTTCGACCTGCAAGGCCACCGGGGCGCGCGAGGCCTGGCGCCCGAAAACACGCTGCCTTCGTTCCAGAAGGCGCTGGACCTGGGCGTGAACACGATCGAGTGCGACATGGCCATCACGCGCGACGGCGTGGTGGTGGTTCATCACGACCTGTGGCTCAACCCGGACACCACACGCGGGCCCGATGGGCAGTGGCTGCAAGGCCGCGGCCCGGCGATCGCCGAACTCACTTTCGCGGAACTGCAACGTTATGACGTGGGCCGGCTGAAACCGGGCACCGAGTACGCCAAGTCATTCCCGGACCAGCAGCCCGTGGACGGCACCCGCGTGCCGCGCCTGGCGGATCTCTTCGACCTGGTGCGAAAGTCCGGCAACACGCGCGTCGGCTTTGACTGCGAAACCAAGCTCTCACCGTTGGACCCGGCCGCGACGCTGGCGCCCGAAGCGTTTGCTCGCCGCGTGATTGCAGAAATCCGCCAGGCCGGCATGCAGGCGCGCACGATGATCCAGTCCTTCGACTGGCGCACGCTGCAGGTGGTGCAGAAGGAAGCGCCCGAGATCGGTACTCTCTACCTGTCGTCGCCGCGCACGCTGGCGCGAATGGCAGACGGCGGCCCGTCGCCCTGGCTGGCCGGATTCGACCCCGACCGCCATGGCGACAGCGTGCCCAAGGCGGTGCAGGCGGCAGGTGGCCGAATGTGGGCGCCGAACCAGACCTTCCTGACCCCGGCGCTGCGGACCGAGGCGCTCTCGCTCGGGATCAGCGTCATCCCCTGGACCGTGAACGAGCCGGCCATGATGAACAAGCTGCTGGACATGAACGTTGACGGCATCATCTCTGACCGGCCTGACCTGGTGCAGCTGGAATTGCGCAAGCGCGAGCCCAGGCTCAAGCCCGTGCCCTGAGCAAGGCGCTGGGCCGGCTGGGGCGCCCTCTCAGATGATCTCGAAGTAACGCTTCAATTCCCAGTCGGTGACTGCGTCCTGCCACTGCCGGTGTTCCCATTCGCGCGTGGCCGCAAAGTGATCGACGAAGGTGTCGCCCAGGAAGTCGCGTGCGATGTCGGACTGCTGGAAGTTGCGTGTCGTTTCGATCAGTGAACGCGGCGCGCGCGGGATGTGTTCTGCGCCCTGATTCGTGCCAGTGATGGGCGGCGCGGTCAGCTTCAAACTCTGTTCCACGCCGTGCAGCCCGGCGGCGATGACGGCGGCCATCGCCAGGTACGGGTTCACGTCAGCGCCCGGGCAGCGCGTTTCCAGCCGGGTGGCTTTCGGCGACCCCGCAATGACGCGAAAACTGGCGGTGCGGTTGTCCAGCCCCCAGGTCGGTTTGACGGGCGCCCAGAAGCCATCGACGAGCCGCTTGTAGCTGTTGATGGTGGGCCAGAACATCGGCGCAAA
>JANNGN010000184.1:0-5710 GCA_031403895.1 Rubrivivax sp.
GCCGAGGTCAAGCGCCGCATCATGATCGGCACCTACGTGTTGTCGCACGGCTACTACGACGCCTACTACGTGCAGGCACAAAAGCTGCGCCGCATGATTGCCGACGACTTTCAAACCTGCTTCAAGCACTGCGACGTGATAGCCGGCCCGGTGGCGCCCACGGTGGCCTGGAAGATCGGCGAGCAAGGCGACGACCCGGTGAAGGCCTACCTGGCCGACATCTTCACGCTGCCCGCCAGCCTGGCCGGCCTGCCCGGCATGAGCGTGCCGGCGGGCTTTGGCAGCGCGGCTGATGGGGGCATGCCGGTGGGTCTGCAACTCATCGGCAACTACTTTGACGAAGCCACGCTGCTGCAGACCGCCCATGCGCTGCAGCAGGCCACCGACTTCCACCGCCGCGCGCCCAAGGGGTATTGAAATGAAACCTCCACGCTCACTGCGTTCGCTGCCCTGCGGCTTGCAAGCCGCAGGGCGAACGCCCGCCACTCGCGAGCGCGCAGGCGCTCGCTCGGTGCGGGCTCACCCCCCCCGAGGGGGCTGAGTGCCGCGGCTCCAAGTCCGCCTGCGCGGACTTGGACGGCACGAAGGCCGGCCGCGTAACGCGGCTGGCGCTCAGTTCCTTCGGAACGGCCGAGCGGTACTGAGATGCCACAGCGCGCAGCCCTCATCCGCGGCTATGAAGTCGTCATCGGCCTCGAGACCCACGCCCAACTTTCCACCGCCAGCAAGATCTTCAGCGGCGCCAGCACGCACTTTGGCGCGGCCCCCAACACCCAGGCCTGCGCGGTGGACCTGGCCTTGCCCGGCACGCTGCCGGTGATGAACCGCGGCGCGGTCGAGCGCGCCATCCGCTTCGGCCTGGCGGTGGGTGCGAAGGTGGCGCCGCTGTCGATCTTTGCGCGCAAGAACTACTTCTACCCGGACCTGCCCAAGGGCTACCAGATCAGCCAGTACGAAACGCCGGTGGTGCAGGGCGGGCGCGTCGAATTCGTGCTGTTGGGTGAAGCCGGGTCCGTGCGCCTGACGCGTGCGCACCTTGAATAATACGCGGGAAAGAGCCTGCACGAGGACTTTGCCGGCCAGACCGGCATCGACTTGAACCGCGCCGGCACACCGCTGCTGGAAATCGTCACTGAACCCGACATGCGCAGCAGTGCCGAAGCGGTGGAATACGCCAAAGCGCTGCATGCGCTGGTGGTGTGGCTGGGCATTTGCGACGGCAACATGCAGGAAGGCAGCTTCCGCTGCGATGCCAATGTCTCGGTGCGCAAGCCCGGGCAGCCGCTGGGCACGCGGCGCGAGATCAAGAACCTGAACAGCTTTCGCTTTCTGCAACAGGCGGTGGACTTCGAAGTGCAGTGGCAGATCGACCGTGTCGAAGACGGTCTGGCGATCGAGCAGGCGACCGTGCTCTTCGACCCCGACACCGGCGAGACGCGCGCCATGCGCAGCAAGGAAGACGCGCACGACTACCGTTACTTTCCAGACCCCGACCTGCCGCCGCTGGTGATTGCGCCCGAGTGGATCGAGCGCGTGAAGGCGACCATGCCCGAACTGCCAGCGGCCATGGCGCACCGCTTCGAGCACAGCGACGGCTTGCCGGCCTACGACGCGGCGATGATGACGCAGAGCCTGCCATTGGCGCGTTATTACGAAGCCGTGCGCGACGCCAGCGGCCAGGCCAAGCTGGCCGCCAACTGGCTGCAGGGCGAAGTCTCCAAGCGCCTGAACGCTGAAGGGCGCGACATCGCGACCGTCGCGCTGGCGCCGACCACGCTGGCCACGCTGATCCAGCGCGTGGCGGACGGCAAGCTGTCGCACAACGGTGCGCGGCAGGTTTTCGATGCACTGTGGGCCGGCCTAACTGCCGACGTGGATGGCGTGATCGAAGCCCAGGGCTTGAAGCAGATGAACGACAGCAGCGCGCTGCTGGCCATCATCGACGCCGTCATCGCCGCAAACGAAAAGTCGGTGGCAGAGTTTCGCGCCGGCAAGGACAAGGCCTTCAATGCGCTGGTGGGCCAGGTCATGAAGGCGAGCCAGGGCAAGGCAAATCCGGCGCAGGCGGGCGCGCTGTTGCGCCAGCGGCTGGGTGGGGCTTGAGCGGTGGCTTGATCGGCGCGTGACCCAGTGGCTGCAGCTGCTGGCGCTGCGCCTCAAGGCCTCCAGGCCTCCAGGCCTCAAGGTGTCGAGGCGGCCCCGGTCTTGACGCGCGCAGGCGTTGAGGCCGGACGCGACGCAGCCACAGACGCTGGCGGCTTGACCGGCGGCGGCAGAGCCATCGGCCCCAGTGACCCAGCTTGCGCGCCGGCCCACAGCCGGCGCAGGCGCCCGAGTTCGGCGTCGTAGAGCTTGTTGATGCGCACCAGCTCGGCCTCTTGATTGGCGCTGGACGAGCGCTGCGCCTCCATCGACGTGTCATTCGCGTCGATCGCGGTCTTGAGCTTGAGCGGCAGCACCTTGCCCTTGTAGAACTCGGCCTCGTCGCGCAGCGGTTTGCGCTCGGCTTCCAGTTCGCGCAGTCGGGTCTCGCTCGCCTTCATGGCCATGCGCACGGTGTCGGCCGAGGCCTCGCGGGCGCGGTTGTGCGCCGCCTCATCGGGGAACCGCGCCATCAGGTTGCGGTCGCGCCGCACGGCGTCGGACTGCGCGCTGCGCGCTTCGGCAGCGGCGCGGTCACGCGCTTCCCGGTCGGCCCGCTCTTCGGCCGTCAGCGTGGGCGGCAGCACCGCACGCACCGAGCCGTCGCGGTTCAGCACCTGCTGGTCCTTGTGGGCGCACTCGGCAATCGGGCGGTCGGCCGTCAGCCGTTTGCCCTGGCTGTCGATGCAGGTGTAGATGCTTGTGGGCAGCTTGGCGGGTTGTGCCTGCGCGGCCATGCTGGCCACCGCCAACACGCCCGCCAGCATGAAACCGGGCCACCCAGCAAACGCCGCGGAACCGGCTTCGCCGGGCCGCTGGCGTTGCCCCCTTGAGGGGGCCGAGCACTGGACACAGAACAGTCCGGGGGACTGTTCTGCGCCTGCGAGGGCCGCAGGCCGCTTCGGGGGTGGTTTCATCCTAGACGCCGTAGCGCTCGCGGTAGGCCGCCACGGGCGCCGCGTGGGCCGACAGCGCGTGGGCTTCACTGCCTTGCAGGAAGCCGAGCAGGTCGTCCAGCGTGGTGATTGCCACCACCGGCAGGCCGAGTTGGCGCGTCACGAACTGCACGGCGCTCAGGCGCGCGCCCAAGCCGTCGTCAACCACGCGTTCCTGGCGGTCGAGCGCGATCGCCACGGCGCAGGGTTGGGCGCCGGCGGCCTGGATCATGGTGATGGATTCGCGCACCGAGGTGCCTGCAGAAATGACGTCATCAATGATCAGAACGCGCCCGCGCAGCGGCGCGCCGACAAGGTGGCCACCCTCGCCGTGGTCCTTGGCTTCCTTGCGGTTGTAGGCGAAGGGAAAGTTGCGGCCCTGGCGCGCCAGCTCCACCGCCACCGCCGAGGCCAGCGTGATGCCCTTGTAGGCGGGGCCGAAGAGCATGTCGAAAACCAGTTCGCCCTGCGCCTCGGCCTGCAGCAGGCGGCGTGCATAGAATTCCGCCAGGCGGCCGAGCTTGGCGCCGTCGTCAAAGAGGCCGGCGTTGAAGAAGTACGGCGACAGGCGCCCGGCCTTGGTCTTGAATTCGCCAAATCGCAGCACACCCGCGCCCACCGCAAACTGCACGAAGGCCTGCGCCAGCGGGGTGTTGTGGATGTCGGTGCTCAACTTCTGCAAGGGGTTCTCTTGGCTTTCAGACTCGTCACGCTCAACCTCAACGGCATTCGGTCTGCGGCCAAAAAAGGCTTCGTCGAATGGGCGCAAAGCGCAGCGCCAGATTGTATGGGCGTGCAGGAGGTAAGAGCCCAGTCCGAAGAAGTGCTGGGCCGGCTCGACCGCGTCGGCGCGCTGCAAGGGCACTTTCATTTTGCGCAGAAGAAAGGCTATGCCGGTGTCGGGATGTACACGAGGCATGCGCCCAGCGACGTGCTCACCGGCATCGGCAGCAAGGAGTTCGACGCCGAAGGGCGTTGGGTCGAGACCCGTTTCGACAGCGTCAAGCGCAAACTCAGCATCATCAGCTGCTACTTCCCCAGCGGCTCCAGCAGCGAAGAGCGCCAGGCCGCCAAGTTCCGCTTCCTGGCCACCGTCTATCGACACCTGATGAAGCTGAAGGCCGAGCGCGAATTCATCCTGCTGGGCGACGTCAACATCGCGCACCACGAGATCGACCTGAAGAACTGGAAGGGCAACCTGAAGAACAGCGGCTTCACGCCCGAAGAGCGCGCCTGGATGACGAAGCTGCTGAGCACCGGCGGATTGGTGGATGTGTTCCGCACGCTCAACCCGAACCCCGACCAGTACACCTGGTGGAGCAGCCGTGGCCAGGCCTGGGCCAACAACGTGGGCTGGCGCATCGACTACCACCTGGCCACGCCCGGCCTGGCCGCGTTGGCCCGGCGCGAATCGATCTACCTGGACCAGCGCTTCAGCGACCACGCGCCGCTGACGATCGACTACGACTTCACGCTGTAGCCATGCCAGCCAGCACCCGCAGCGGGCAGGGCATGAGCGGACATTTCCTCGCCGCCGCTGACGGCACCCGGCTGCACCTGCAACGCTGGCCCGCACCAGGCGTGGCGCGCGGCACGGTGCAGATCGTGCACGGCCTGGGCGAGCACATCGGCCGCTACGCCACTGTCGCGCAGGCGCTCAACCAGGCTGGCTGGCATGTGGTGGGGCATGACCAGCGCGGCCACGGACACAGCGAAGGCGCGCGCGGCAGCCTGCCGTCGGCCACGGCGCTGCTGCAAGACCTGGCCCTGGTGATGGACCGGCTGCGGGTGGCTGGCCGCCATGTGCTGCTGGGGCACAGCATGGGGGGCCTGGTGGCGGCACGTTTTGTCGCCGAAGGGCTGGCCGCGCAGCCGCGGGCCTGGTGTCGCGATGTCGATGCCCTGGTGCTCAGTTCACCGGCGCTGGACCCGGGCATGAATGTCGTGCAGCGCCTGCTGCTGTCGGTGCTGGGCCCGCTGGCGCCGGACCTGCTGATGGGCAACGGCTTGCAGCCGGGCTGGATCAGCCGCGACCCCGCCGTGGTCGAAGCCTATGCCCGAGACCCGCTGGTACACGACCGCGTCACGCCCCGGTTGGTGCGCTTCATCGTTGACGGCGGCCGCGAGGTGCTGGCCTGCGCGCCGCAGTGGCGCGTGCCCACGTTGCTGCTGTGGGCCGGTGCGGACCGCTGCGTGGCGGCAGGCGGCAGTGCTGCCTTTGTCGCCGCAGCACCCTCTGCGGCGGTCTCTGCGCAGGCGTATCCTGAGCTGTTCCACGAAGTCTTCAACGAGCCCGAACGTGCGCAGGTGCTGAGCCATCTGACGCAGTGGCTCCAGCGCCTTGCCACTCCTTGAGGAGCACCCATGAACGCACTCACCCGCACCCCTGAAGCCAGCGCCATGGCGGGCATCGCCGCCTACGCCGAACAGGCCTGGGACGAGCGCATCGTGCCCGCGCTCACCGACTACATCGCCGTGCCGGCCAAGAGCCCGATGTTCGATGCCGCGTGGGCCGAACACGGCCTCATCGACCGCGTGGTGCGCGACGCTGCGGCCTGGGTCGAAGGCCGCAAGGTCGCGGGGCTGACGCTCGAAGTGGTGCGCATCGAAGGCCGCACGCCGGTGATCTTCTT
>JANNGN010000185.1:0-1692 GCA_031403895.1 Rubrivivax sp.
AAAGCCCAGCGCCGCCAGATGCGTCTCGACGCTGCCGTTCAGTTGCTGGCCGTGCTGCAGCGTGCACGGCGGGTGAAAGGCCAGGCGCCTGGTGCGCAGCTTGGCTGCGCGCAGCCTGCCCTGCAGCGCGGGCAGGATGTCGGGCAGCAGCTCGCTGATGTCGCGCGTGAGGGCGCTGACCTGGCGCGCCTTGTCGGCGTAGTCGGCATCAAAGGCCAGCGCGTGGCCGTAGTCCTTCACCGCCACGCCGCAGCCGCTGGCGTTCATCACGATGGCCTCGACGCGCCCCTGTGAAGTCAAGCCCTGCACCAGCGGCCACCAGGCGTCGATGTTGCGGCGCATGTCGGCCAGGCCGCCATCGGCGTCGTTCAGGTGCGTACGAAGGGCGCCGCAGCAGCCGGCGCCGTCGGCCACCAGCGTCTGGATGCCGGCGGCGTCGAGCACACGCGCGGTGGCGCTGTTGATGTTGGGCATCATCGCCGGTTGCACGCAGCCCATCAGCATCAGCACCTTGCGCTTGTGCTGGCGTGTCGGCCACTGATGGGCGCGCGCGCCGGCCGCCGCCGGCACCTTGTTCTTCAGCGCCGCCGGCAGCAGCGGCCGCACCAGCTGGCCGAGCTTCATGGCCGGGCCGAACAGGGGCGAGGTCAAGCCCTCCTTGAGCAGCCAGCGCAACGCCTTCTCGCCGGCCGGGCGTTGCACGCGGTCTTCGACGATCTTGCGCCCGATGTCTACCAGGTGCCCGTACTGCACGCCGCTGGGACAGGTGGTTTCGCAGTTGCGGCAGGTCAGGCAGCGGTCCAGGTGGAGCAGCGTGCTGCGCGTCACCGGCGCACCTTCGAGCACCTGCTTCATCAGGTAGATGCGCCCGCGCGGGCCGTCGAGCTCATCGCCCAGCAGCTGGTAGGTGGGGCAGGTGGCGGTGCAGAAACCACAGTGCACGCACTTGCGCAGGATGGCCTCGGCCTCCTGCCCTTCGCGCGTGCCTTTGAATTCGGGGGCGAGGTTGGTTTGCATCAGTTCAGCAAGTAGCTCAGCACCCAGTAGTGACCGTGCTCGATCCACTGCGGGTCGCGGGCGCGCGGGCCGATGGCCGCAAAGGCTTCGTCGCGCGTGGGGAAGTTCTTCAGCACTTCGTGCACGCTGCCGTCGTCCAGGCTGCGGTTCTGGTAGGTGTTGCCTGCGGCGTCGCGGCGCGTGATCGGCAGGTTGCTGGTCTGCACATAACTGTTGTCCAGCATGATCACGCGGGCGCCCGATTCCAGCCGTTCGTGCAGCAGCTGCAGCCACGGCACCAGCCGCGCCAGCGGCACATGGCTCCACCAGCAGCCGGCAAAGGCAGCGTCGAAGGTCTGACGCCCAAGTTCAGCGAAAGTGTAGGCCTCCACCGTGGCCAGTTCAACGCAGGCCGGCAAGGCCTTGCGGCGAGCCACGGCCAGCGTCTCAAGGCTCAAGTCGGTGGCCAGCCAGGCTTTGGCGTCGCGCGCGCCGTGGCGCGTCCACCAGCTCGCGCGGATCTGGTACGTTCACCGTGAGCATGGTGGTGCAGCCACGCGACACGATGAGCTCCAGTGGCTGCGTGTCGCTCAGGTTCTCCTCCATGTGGACCTCGTTCGGTGGGACGAACAGGAAGTCGCCAGGGCCGACCTCGACCGTGTGCTCGAGCTTTGGACCGTACGTGAAGCGAGCGCT
>JANNGN010000186.1:0-1726 GCA_031403895.1 Rubrivivax sp.
CTGGAGATCTCGATCGCCGACGCGGCACAACGCCAGCTGCGTGTGACGGCAGGCCTGGGCATCAGCGCGGCCGGCCAGACGCTGTGCCTGGGCACGGAGCAGTTGTGGGGCTGCGCGAACTTGGCGCGGGCCACAAACGCCAGCAGCTGCAGGCTGCCCTTCAACCAGTTGAATCGCGGGTTCACGATCAGGTACAGGAAACCCGCGAACGGCGCCAGCCACAGGCTGCGCGCGTTGCGGTAGCGGCGCTGTTGCGGCGCACTCAGGGCCGCATAGTCGTGTGCCGTGATGATGTTCATCGGCCCGCCATAGCGCGCCCAGTTGCCGTTGGTCGCGTGGTGGTATTGATGGTGCTGCGACCAGACATATTGCGGCATGCCGGTGACCACGCCGAGCACGAAGCCGAAGCCGCGGTTGAGCCTGCCGCTGCGAAACAGGCTGCCGTGGCCGCACTCATGCATCAGCACGAAGGCGCGCAGCAGGAACAGGCTGGTCAACGGCACCAGGCCGGCGGTCAAGGCCCAGGACCACTCGGCGCTCGGCTGCACCAGCGCAAACAGCGCGGCGATCGGCAGCAGCGTGGTCAGCACCATGGCCAGGCCGCGACCGTTGTCGGGCCGTACATGGCGGTCGATCATCTGGCGCTTGAGCTGCTTCAGGTTTGCCAGGTCGGGGCCGATGCTCGGGCCTTGTGGTTCGCGCTGCAGGGGTGGGTGGGCGGCTGCGCCCACGCGCCGGTGAAGGGCCTTCACCGCCATGGCGCGCAGGCCTGCTTCAGCGACCGCATGGGACGCTGTGCGTTGGGGAGGCTTCGCAGCACGGCATGCCGGCTATTGTGTGGTCAATCCGGGGTGGGACCTGTGCGGGTATCGCGCAGCGGCGATTGCCCGCGCCGCTGCGGGCCGCGCCCACCGGCAGGCGCGGTGTTCCAATGGCGGCTTCTTCGAACACCATGTTGGGCGTCATGGATGCGATGAGCGCGTTGAACGTTCGCCACCAAGTAAGCGAGGAGGTCACATGATTACTGCCACCGTGCGATACAAACTGCCGCCGCACATCGACCATGCAGCGTGTCGCGAGCATTTCCACAAGATCGCGCCCGGATTCCGTCAGGCGAAGGGGTTAATTAGCAAGCACTTTATCTGGAGCGAGAGCGGCTGGGCGGGCGGGGTCTACCAATGGGAGAGGCTCGAGGACGCGAAGGCCTTTTATTCCGGGCCCTGGCTTGACGGGATTGTCCAGCGCTACGGCATGCATCCGCAGATCGAGTTCTATGAGGTTTTTGCGGTGACCGACAATTCTCGCGGCACCGTCGATCTATTCAACAAGCAAGTGTCTGCACAGCCAACGCCAATTTGACGCCCAACCACGTGATCGAGCTGACCGCTTTGAAGCGCCGCTTCGCTCGCTTCTTCGCTGCCGCTCATCACGAACGTTGGGCGTCGTGAAAACCGGTTCAATCGAAGCCTGTAGGAGGTGACATGACCAAGTCTCTATTTGTAGCCCTCGCATTTGTCGCCGCGCTCCTGGCGGCTTGTGCCGGAGCACCACTCCGCGAGTCCGCGCCAGAATCGGTGCTCAGGGCGCGCGAGGCGGCGCTAATTGAACGAGACGTCGAGAAGATTCTGGCAATGTTTGCTGACGACGCTGTCGTTACGACCTCGAGTGGAAGGCGGCTCATCGGTAAGGACGAGATCCGAGTGTGGGTCAAAGATCAAAGCGACCG
>JANNGN010000187.1:0-5475 GCA_031403895.1 Rubrivivax sp.
CGGCCCAGGCCCAGGCCTTGCGACTCGGTGCCGCCGATGGCGGGGCCCATCGTGTCCGTCCCGGCCAGCGCCCTGAACTGCAGCCGCGCACGGGCGTTGAAGAGCAGCACGCGGCCGTCCAGGTTGCACACCACCACGCTCTGCGTCAGCTCGGCCATCAAGGCCGCCAGGCGGTTGCGTTCCTGCTCGACGCCGCGGCTGGCCTCAGCCACCTGGCTGGCGATGTCGGCGCGCAAGGCGTCGCGCTGGCGCAGCAGGGCGTTGACACCCTCGGTCAGCGCGCGCGAACCTGCGCTGCCACTCACTTCTGAGGGCAGTTCTCGCGGCCCGTCGTTGGCCAGCAGCAAGACCTGCAGGTCTTCGGCCAGGCGGCCGGGCGCGGCGGCAAAACGCTGCCAGGCACGGCGTGCGGCGCTACCGGCGGCCACCGACAGCACGAGCCAGAGCATGAAGACGAGCGCGATGCGCGGCTCGATCAGCGGCCACAGTGCGGCGCGCTCAGCCGTCTCCAGCGTGGCAACGACAAGGCCCGCAGCGCCGATCAGGCCCAGCGCCAGCAGCAGCGCGGGTGCGACGGCGGCGGCGCTTGCTGCGCGGTCGAACTTCAAGGCGCCGGCCCCAGCATGTCGCGCACCCGCTGCGCCAGTTCACGCGTTGAGAAAGGCTTGGTGACGTAGCCATCGGCGCCCACACCCAGGCCCTTGGCAACATCGGTGTCGCGGCCCTTGGCGGTGAGCATCAGGATCAAGGTGCCGGCCAGCGCTTCGTCAGCGCGCACGGCCTGGCAGACTTCGATGCCGCTCTTGCCCGGCATCATCAGGTCCAGCAGCACGAGCGCCGGGCGTTCGCTGCGGATCAGCGCCAGCGCCTCGACGCCGTCGCGCGCCAGCAGCACTTGATGGCCTTCGCGCTTCATCAGGAATTCCAGGCTGATGAGGATGTTGGGTTCGTCGTCGGCGATCAGCACCTTGTGGCTCATGAGGGCGTCTCCTTCAGCGGCAGGTTCAATGGCAGATCGAAACCGAAGCATGCACCCTGCCCCGGCACGCTGCGCAGCCACAAGCGCCCGCCGAAGTGTTCGACGATCTTGCGGCTGATGGGCAGGCCCAGGCCCGTGCCTTGCGGCCTGTGCGCAGCGTCGCCACCCTGGCGGAATTTTTCAAACACCAGCGCCTGCTGCGCGGGTGCCACGCCGACGCCGTTGTCCTGCACTTCGACCGTGATCTGCTGCGGCTGCAGCAGCAGCCGCACATCGACCTGGCCCGTGCCTTGCGGTACAAACTTGGCCGCGTTGCCCAGCAGGTTCAGCAGCACCTGCAGCAAGCGGTCGGCGTCGGCGCGCAGCGGCGGCACGGGCACCGCGGGCAGGTGGAGTGACACGCGGGCACCGCGCTCGCGGAACAGCTCGGCGGTGGTCAGCAGCGCCTGCTGCAAGAGTGCGCCCAGATCAACATCGGCATGCAGCCATTCGGCGCTGCCACTTTCGATCTTGGCCATGTCCAGCACCTGATTGACGAGCCGGCTCAGGCGTTCGCTCTCGGCCACCACCAGGCTCAGGAACTGCTGTCGCTGCGCGATTTCCATCTCGGGCTCGTCGCGCATCAGTTCAGTCAGTGCGCGGATGCTTGTCAGCGGCGTGCGCAATTCGTGCGTGACGCTGCTCATGAAGTCGTCCTTCAGCTGGTCCAGGCTTTTGAGTTGCTCGTTCAGCGCGCGCAGCGCCGAGGCCTCTTCGACGATGCGCAGCACGTCGGCCATTTCCAGCGTGTCTTCTTCCACCACCGACGCCACCATCACGCGCGCCGACGCGCTGCCGATGGCACCGGCCAACAGCGTTTCTGCATGCTGCACCAGTTGCGGGTTAGCGTCTTCCGATGTGGCCGACGCTTGCAGTTGCGCGCGCGCTTTTTCCGCGCCCAGGAAACGCCCCAGCAGCGCCACCAGGTCGGCCACCTTGGCGCGCCCGCGCCAGAACACCCGCTCGGGTGCTGCGCCTTCGAACACATCGACGAACAGCAGCGCCTGGCTCGCCTCAGCCGCGCGCGGTGGCCAGGCCAGCGACACGGCGACAAACAGCCCGGCGTTTGCCAGCAGGCTCCAGAAGAGCGCGTGGCTCAGGCTGTCCAGGCCCGTCAAGCCGAACAACGCTTCAGGCCGCAGCAGCGCCAGGCCGAGGGGGCCGTGCTGCAGGAGGCCCGCGTCCATCCAGCCACTCTTGGCAATCGACGGCAGCATCAGCGTGTAGGCCCACAGCAGCGCACCCGCCGCCAGGCCGGCCAGTGCACCGTTGCGCGTGCCGCCCTTCCAGACCATGCCCCCGAACAGCGCCGGCGCAAACTGCGCCACTGCGGCAAAGCTGATGAGGCCGATGCTGACCAGCGCATAGGCTTCACCCGCGACGCGGAAGTAGAGCCAGCCCAGCAGCATCAGCACCACGATGACGGCGCGGCGGATGAACAGCAGCGTGCCCGTCAAGTCCCTGGACTGCGCAGACGGGCGCCGCAGCAGCAGCGGCAGCACCAGGTCGTTGCAGACCATCGTGCTGACGGCAATCGCTTCGACGATGACCATGCCGGTGGCAGCCGACAGGCCGCCGACAAAGGCCGCCAGCGCGAGCCAGGGCATGCCGGCGGCCAGCGGCAGGCTGAGCACGAAAGTCTCGGCGTTGGCCTGGCCCGGGCCAAAGAACAGCAGGCCACCGAGCGCGATCGGCAGCACAAACAAATTGATGAGCAGCAGGTAAGCCGGAAAGGCCCAGGCCGCGCGCCGGATGTGGCTTTCATCGACGTTCTCCACCACCATCACCTGAAACTGCCGCGGCAGCAGCAGCACGCTCAAACCGGCCAGCACCAAGAGCGCCAGCCACTGGTCAAAGGCAAAGGGCCGGGCAGGGTCGGCATGCAGCAGGCGGCTGATTTCCGGCACTGCCAGCGCGCGTGCGAAGAGCTCGCCCGGGCCGTTGAAAAGGCCGAAGGTGACGAAGGCGCCGACCGCCAGGAAAGCCAGCAGCTTTACGATGGACTCGGCCGCAATGGCAGCCACCAGGCCTTCGTGGCGTTCACTGTTGTCGAGCTGGCGCGTGCCGAAGGCGATGGTGAAGACGGCCAGCGCCAGCGCCACGATCAAGGCGACCAGCGACGTGCCAGCGCCGCCCGCTGCGGCCGCTGCTGTACCCGCTGTTGCGCCCACTGTTGCGCCGGTCAACAGCGCGTAACCGGTGGCCACCGCCTTCAGCTGCAACGCCACATACGGCACCACGCCCACCAGCGCCAGCAGCGTCACCAGCGCGGCCAGCGCGCGGCTCTTGCCGTAGCGGCTGGCGATGAAGTCGGCAATCGACGTGATGCGGTAGCGGCGCGCGATGCGCACCATCTTGCGCAGCACCACCCAGGCCAGCACCATCGCCAGCGTGGGCCCCAGGTAGATGGGCAGGAACCAGACGCCGCCGCTGGCCGCGCGGCCGACGCTGCCGAAGTAGGTCCAGGCGCTGCAGTACACGCCCATGCTCAGCGCATAGACCCAGGCGTTGCCGATCACGCTGCGGCCGCCAGCGGCACGGCGGTCGGCCCACCAGGCCACCGCAAAGAGCGCCAGCAAATAGGCCAGCGAAACGCCCAGCAGCAGGGCCGGCGACAGCAGCGCCGAAGACTCAGTCCTCACCGCGCCGTTCCATCAAACACGCCAGCAGCACGATCAACAGCAGCCAGGCGCCAAAGAGGGCCAGCGGCAGCAGCGGCCAGCCGAACACGGTGGCTTCGCTGAGCCACAGCTTGAGCAGCGGAAAGTTGAACAGCAGCAGCCCGGCGCCAAAGAGCGCCAGCAGGCGTTGCATCAGCAGGCGTTGTTTCAGCAGGCCTTGCATCACAGGCTGTCGAGCTTGAAGTGCTGGCGCAGGAAGACGCGGATTCGCTTGACGATAGCCAGCGCGTCGTGCAGCGACTCGCGTTCCAGCGTGCTCAGCGCCAGGGGCTGCACCGCGTTGCTGGCGGGCAGGCCTTCTGCGCGCTGGCGCAATTGGTGCGTCAGGCGCAGGCCCATCAGCAGGTGCAGCGCGTCGATGAGGTCGCGCGCCAGCGTGGCGTCCAGCTTGTGCAAGACCACCAGTTGCGCCACGCGCGCCGCCGTGCCTTGTTCGTACACGCCGTGCTGCAGCGCCAGCGCGCGCACGCCATGCACGATGGGGAAGGTGCCCAGCTTCTTCAGGTCCAGCACCTGCTCATCGCGGCCGTGCGGCACCAGGCCGGCCAGCCGCGTGAACCAGTTGCCGGGCTCCTGGAACTGGTCGGCGGCGGCGGCAAAACGCGCCAGGAACTGGTCCTGCCCGCTCAGGATGCGGTCAAGGTGCGTGCGCGCCTCCAGCAGCAGCGCAGGGTCGCCGGCCACGCAGGCGGCGTCGAAGAAGATCGCCAGCTGCATCGGGCCGTCGTCCGGGCCTGCGCTGCCCGTGCCATAGACCCAGCCGCGCAGCGTCTCGCGAAAAGCACCGATCGGCTGCCGCCACAGCGGGTTGCTGAGCATGATGTCGCCGGGGCAGCGCGGGTAGCCCAGCGCCGTGAGCGCGACGCTGAATTCGGTCGCCAGCGTTTCCAGGCCCGGGTGCGAAAAACCGTCGCGCAGCAGCAGCGCGTTGTCCTGGTCGGTCTTCAGGATCTGCTCGCCGCGGCCTTCGCTGCCCATCACCAGCAGGCAGCTGTTGGCCACCACCTCGGGTGGCGCCAGCAGGGCCCACAGGCGCGCGATCAGCCGCGCGTTGAGCTCGCTCACGGGCCGCGTGATGCGCGGGATGTGGAAGCCGCTGCCGTGCAGCACGCGCACCAGTTCGTCGATGTGCAGCGCCGCCGCGCGCAGATCGGCCAGCGTGGCTGCGTCGTCAATCTGCAGCGCCGCGATGTGCGGGTGGCGGGCCACCAGGCTGACGAGTTCGAGCTGGCCGAGCACGCCGATGACCGCTGCGTCACCCGCCGCGCCGTCGCGCACCACGAGCCGGTGCACGCGGTGGCGCACCATCAACCACAGCGCTTCAAAGAGGTCGGCGTCGGCGTCGATACCGACCAGCTTGAAGTGCGCCACTTCGCGCACGGCCAGATGCTCCGGCGGCTGCGGGCGCAACAGCGCGTCGCGCAGATCCGTGGTGGTGAAGATGCCGACGCGCTGCACGCCGTCGCACACGTCACGCACCAGCGCCTGCGTCAGGCCGCGCTGCGAGAGTTCTGGCACACGCTGACGAGGTCGGCGCTGCCGTCGATGTAGAAGGGCAGGCGCAGGCCCGCGTCTCGCACCCGCGCCGTGATGATCGACCAGCCGAACGACGAGTCAAGCGACGGGCCCATCAACGAGCCCAGCGCTGACCCCGGCAAGGGCGTCTCGCGCAGCGGCTGGGCATCAGCAGGGGTCATGGCATGCGCAATGAAAAAGGGACCGCAGACGATAAGCCCGCAGTCCCCGCTTGAAAGCTGACTGGCATCAGCCCACTTC
>JANNGN010000188.1:0-2416 GCA_031403895.1 Rubrivivax sp.
TGCCTACAGTGGCGTCAACGCAGCGGCATCCCGGTGCCGCAGCCCACAGGCAAGGCTGTCATCCGCACCCGGCCGTTAGGCCCCGAGTCAAGGCGGCAAGTTCAGGGAGAACCGGCAACGGGCGGGTGCCTGCATGCGTGACCGCGTGCATGCACCCGCCCTGCGACCGTTGCTGCGCTGCGGCCGCTACAGCGACGTCATGCCTTCGCGCAGCGCGTACTTGGTCAGCTGCGCCACCGAGTGCAGGCCCAGCTTGCGCATGATGTTGCGCCGGTGTACTTCAACGGTGGCGCCGGCAATGCCCATGCGGCTGGCAATTTCCGGCGTGCGCCGGCCGTCGGCGATCTGCTGCAGCACCTGCCGCTCGCGTGCGCCCAGGTGCTGTGCCAGCACACCAATGCAGGCTGCAGGAAGGGCCCCGGCGGGCGCAGGCCAGGGCGCCTGCCCTTGGGCCACCGACAGTTGCGCGAATGCCGCCTTCAGATGCCGCGCCGCCCGCTCGGCGTCGCAACGCAGCTGTTCGTTCGCCTGCTCCAGTTCGCGCAGGCGTTCGGCGCCACGGCGGCAGGTTGGGCAATCTCCGCCCACGCCCAGGCCAAGGCCCGCGCTCAGGACGACGCCCACCCGCAGCGGGGGCTGCTGCTGCAGGGCAGGTTCCTGCGAGTGCATTGGCAGTGCCATGTTGGCCCCGGCAAGCGATCAGCGGCGCCGGGCCGGCGCCTTGCGGGGCGGCGCGACGGCGGCCGCTGAGACTGCTGCTGCTGCTTCTGCGCGCGCGAGCCCTTCGCGCGCCAGCAGCAGCCGGCCCATGTCCTGCGCGCGCAGCGCCGCTTGCTTGTCGCCCTCGCCGGCGGCCACGATCGAACCCTTCATCAGGATGTGCCACTGGCGCGCAAAGCCGTCGGCGTCGCGCGCGCCCGCCGCTGCGGCCAGGCCGCGCAGGAACTTGCGGATCTCGGCCAGGTGCTGCACGGTGGCCAGGCGCAGCGGATCGTCCCTGTTGTCGGTTTCGAGCAGGATGTTGATGAAGCTGCAGCCTTCAAAGTCGGCGCGGCGGAACCACTTGTCGAAGACGTCGAAGATCGCCAGCAGCCGCTCGGCCGCGTCTTCGCTGCGGCGTTCGACTTCGGTCTGCAGCCAGGCCCGCGTCCACAGTTCTTCGCGCCTGCGCATGAAGGCCAGCGCGAGGTGGTTCTTCGACGGGTAGTGCCGGTACAGCGTCATCTTCGCCACGCCGGACTGCGCCACCACTTCATCCACGCCGACACCGCGCACGCCGCGGCGCGAGAACAGCTCGTACGCCGCCTGGTCGATGCGCTCGCGCGCGCTGGCTGCGCGGGGTGCGGCCGGTGTCTTGGGGCTGCTTGCTGCCATGCCGTGGGTGCTGGGGGCCTCGTGATCGGAGCGACACGACAAGACGGTCCGGTCTTGCCGCGCAGTGCCTGCTTGCCATGGCACCAACCCTGGCCCATGACGCCACCACGATAGCCGAGACAGACCGGTCTTACAACCAAGTCCCGAGCAGGGTCAGCGAGCAGGGTTAGCGCTAGTGCCAGCTACCGGGGACCGTGTATTCCGCCGCCCACCCCGGCTGGCTAGGATCAAGCGCAGCAGGCTGCTGCGCCTGCACCTGATTCACGGCCCCAGACAGCCGAAAACGGCGCCACCGAAGGAGACCCAGACCATGGCTTACGACCCCAGAACCCTGACCGGCATTCCTACTGAACCCGTCGGCTCGCTGCCGCGCCCGTCCAAGCTGCAGGAAGCCTACCGCGACTACGACAACGGCCGCATTGCGCTCATCCAGCTGGAAGCGCTGCAGGAAGAAGCGGCCAAGGACTCCATCAAGCGCATGGAGGCCACCGGCGCGCCGATCATCTCTGACGGCGAGCAGCGCTGGTCGAGCTTTGCCACCTACCCCGTCACCGACACGCTGGCCGGCACCGGGCTGGCCAAGAACCTGGGCGGCGGCGGCCAGTATTTCGCGATCTTTGCCGACGGCCACAACCGCCAGCTGCCCAAACTCACCGGCGGCCCCTTCAAGTACAAGGCCTACGCCGCTGATTCGCTGAAGAAGTCGATCAAGCTGGCCACCAAGCCGATGAAGCAGGCCGTCATCGCACCGTCGATGCTGGCGCTGCTGTACCCGCTGGACGAAGACGTGCCGGGCTATTCGCGCGCGCAGTTCGAAGCCGACCTGGTGGACGAATGTGAGCGCGACATCCGCCAGGCCTTTGCCGCCGGCGCGGTGCGTGTCTCGGTCGATTTCACCGAGGGCCGACTGTCGTGCCGCAACGATTCGCGCAACCCCTGGACCGGGCGCCAGATGCTGGGCCACTTCATTGCGCTGAACAACCGCGTCATCGACCGCTTCACGGCCGCAGAGCGCAAGAACATTGGCGTGCATACCTGCCCG
>JANNGN010000189.1:0-1787 GCA_031403895.1 Rubrivivax sp.
TGCCCGGCATCGCCGAGACCATCGAATGGACACGCGCGCTGATGGAACTGGACGCGCTGGTGCTCGACCCCGAAACCATCAACCACACGCTCGGCGTGCTGCTGAAGTACCAGGACGACATCGCCAAGGTGCACGGCAGCGAAGCGGCGCGGCTGCTGGAGCAGGTGCGGCGTGAGTCGGAAGTGGTGCGTTAGCAGCACCCAAGCCACGCCCACGAACCTCGCTTGGCCTCGCGATCCTGATCACCGACAATAGGGTCCATGATCCGCACCGCGCAACGCGTTTCCTTGCAAAAGCAGGCCGCCGGCGACCTGAGCTTCTGGCGATCCAGACCCATGGCAGAACGCATCGCCGCAGTCGAAGCCCTGCGCCTGCAGGCTGAAGGGTCTGGCGGACCAACCGATGCTCAACCCAGACTTCAAAGAGTTTGCCGAGTCGCTCAACGCCAAGAGCGTTGAATACCTCGTCGTCGGAGGCTATGCGTTGGCCGCGCATGGGCACCCGCGCTACACGGGTGACATTGACTTCTGGGTCCGCCCGACGCCTGAAAACATCACCCGCCTGCTGTCTGCACTGACCGCGTTCGGATTCGGGTCTCTGGGTCTGCGTGCCGAAGACTTCAGCGCCAACACGGTTGTGCAACTTGGCCAACCGCCGCGCCGCATCGACCTGCTCACCACCATTGACGGCGTGTCTTTCGATAGCTGTTTCGCGCGCCGCGAAGTGGTGGAGGTGGCAGGTGTGCGATTGAACATCATCGGACTCGAAGATTTCAAGATCAACAAGCGCGCCACAGGCCGACACAAGGACTTGGCGGATCTGGAAAGCCTGGAGCCTGACGCTTCACGGGACACGTAATTCTTCATGCTGCAAGCGCCATCCACCACCTCCCTGCCAGCCCACCTGGCCGACAACGTCATGCACTTCGGCCGCGTGCTGCGCCAGGCCGGTTTGCCGGTGCCGACCGAGCGCATCGCCCTCGCGTTGACCGCCCTGCAGGTGGCCGGACTGGAAAGCCGGCGCGACTTCCACGACACGCTCGCGGCCTGTTTCATCGACCGCGTGGAACACCGCGAACTTTTCGAGCAGGCTTTCTACCTGTTCTGGCGCGACCCCGACCTGGCGGGCCGCATGATGGCCCTGCTGCTACCCCGCGTGCAGGCCAAAACCGAAACACCCACGGTGCCTGAAAACCGCCGCCTCGGTGACGCGCTCTTTCCGCACCAGCCCAACGCGCCGCAGCCGCCACCGCCCGAGCAGATCGACGTTGACGCGACGCTGACCTGGAACGAACGCGAACTGCTGCAGAAGGCCGACTTCGACACCATGACGGCCGACGAGTGGCGCGCCGCGCAGCGCCTGTTGCGGCAGATGGCGCCGCTGTTCGAGCCCATTCGCACGCGCCGCAACCTGCGTGCGCCGCAGCCCGGCCGGCTGGACGGCCGGGCCACGCTGCAGGCGCTGGCGCGCAGCGGTGGTGAACTGTGGCAACTGCGCTGGAAGAAGCCGCGCGAGCAGCCGGCGCCGCTGGTGGTGCTGGCCGATATTTCCGGCAGCATGAGCCGCTATTCGCGCATGCTGCTGCACTTCACACACGCGTTAGGCCATGCGGATGCACGCGTCGAAAGTTTTGTCTTCGGCACGCGCCTGACGCGCACCACGCGCGCGCTGCGCCTGAAAGACCCCGACGTGGCCGTGGCGCAGGTCGTGCGCGACGTGCAGGACTGGTCGGGCGGCACGCGCATCACCGCCTGCCTGCATGAATTCAACCAGCGCTGGGCGCGGCG
>JANNGN010000190.1:0-1760 GCA_031403895.1 Rubrivivax sp.
GCCCGTGCGGCTGCGCGCAATTCTGAGCACCTGGCGCTCGATGAAGGGCACGCGTTCGAGCGGCAGGTCGAAGCTCATGCAGACCTTCACGGCCGCGTCGTCGCCGGCCTTCACGCGCAGGTCAACGGCGCTGTTGGGCTCTTGCAGCCGCCAGGCCCAGCGCAGGCGCTGCGGGGCCACGGCCGGGGGCAATTCATGCACGAGGTTGCCGTAGCTGCCCTGGGTCTGGATGCGCAGGGCCTCGCGGCCGTCCACCGTCTCGGCGCTGTAGCGCGTGACAGGCACGGACTGCTTCGGCAACGTCACCACATGCCATGGCGGCGGGATCGACCCGCCTTGCACCAGCGGCGCGATGCTTGCCGCTGCAAGCAAACCGGCCAGCGCGAGGCTAACCACGCTGCCAAGCATGGAACTTTTCCACCCAGCGCAGCAGCGCCAGTGGCTGGTGCGCGCGCTTCCATTCGCCCGCGGCGTACTTGTTGGCCTCGGACCAGGTCGGGTAGGTGTGGATCGTGCCCAGAATCTTGTTCAGGCCGAGGCCGTGTTTCATGGCCAGCACGTATTCGGCCAGCAGGTCAGCGGCGTGCACACCGACGATGGTCACGCCCAGGATCTTGTCCTTGCCCGGCACCGTCAGCACCTTCACCCAGCCGTGCGCGGCGCTGTCGGCAATGGCGCGGTCGAGCTCGTCGATGCCATACCGCGTGACTTCAAAAGCCACGCCCTTCTCGCGCGCTTCCTGTTCGTTCAGGCCCACGCGCGCGACCTCGGGGTCGATGAAGGTGGCCCACGGGATCACCGCATAGTCGGCCTTGAATTTCCTGAATTGCCCGAACAGGCCATTCACCGGCGCGTACCAGGCCTGGTGCGACGCCGTGTGCGTGAACTGGTAGGGCCCGGCCACATCCCCGGCGGCCAGGATGTTGGGATAAATCGTTTGCAGGTGCTCATCGGTGGGCACCGTGCGCTGCGTCTTCGGGTCGCTGTAGATGCCCAGCTCTTCAAGGCCGAAGCCTTGCAACCGCGCCACCCGGCCAACGGCGCACAGCAGCACATCGAAACCGACGCGCAGCTCTGTGCCACCCGCCTCGACAACGATGAATTTTTCCTCGCCCACCTTCTCGCAGCGCAGCGCCTTGTGGCCTGTCAGCACATTCACGCCGTCAGCCTGCAGTGTTTTCTTGGCGAAGGCGGACACGTCTTCGTCCTCGCGGATCATGATGCGCGGCGCCATCTCCACCTGCGTCACCGCCGAGCCCAGGCGGGCAAAGCACTGCGCCAGTTCACAGCCGATCGGGCCGCCGCCCAGCACCACCAGGCGCTTCGGTTGCTCGCGCAGGCCCCACAGCGTGTCGCTGGTGAGATAGCCGACATCGTCGATGCCCGGCAATGGCGGCACAAAAGGCCGCGCGCCAGTGGCGATGACGATGGATCGCGTGGACAGCAGCTGCACCGCGCCGTCCTCAGCCGTGACCTGCACATGCCAGGGGTCGATGATCTTCGCCGTGCCGATCTGCACGTCCACACCCAGCGCGGTGTAGCGCTCGACCGAATCGTGCGGCTCGACTTCACGCACCACACGCGCCACGCGCTCCATCACCTGCGCGAAGTCCAGCGTGAAAGTGGCGCTCGCAATGCCGTACTCGCCGCTGTGCCGCATCTGCCGCGCCAGCGTGGCCGTCTTGATGAGCGCCTTGCTCGGCACGCAGCCGTAGTTCAGGCAGTCGCCGCCCATCTTGTGGCTCTCGACGAGCGTGACC
>JANNGN010000191.1:0-2670 GCA_031403895.1 Rubrivivax sp.
CCTGGCCCGAGATCTCGTCGTTGTGGTCCCACCAGGCGCCGCTGACCAGCATCTCGTGCAGCATCGGCAGCCAGCGTTTGTCGGCCCACTTCTTGTGGCGCGCCAGGCGCAGCAAATCGAGCGCGGCGTAGCGCTCTTCGCGGTGCGTGGCGCCGCGCCACAGCTGCAGCACGGTGTCGATGAGCGCTGCGGCATCGGTCAACGGATGTGCGGCCACCGCGCCGGCCACCACACGGCGGCGCAGCGGTGCATCGACACCCAGGAACGGCAGCGCCGACTTCATGTAGGCCTGCATCGGCGCGGCGCGCGCGGGCTCGGCTGCGGCAGACAGTGCCGCACGCAGCGCGCCGGCCAGCGCCTGATCGACAGCCACCGCGCTACAGCCGCCGGTGGCGCAGTGCCGGCAGCTGCGCGCGCACCTGGGCCAGATGCTCCAGGTCCAGCTCAGCCAGCACGAAGCCTTCGCCCTCGGGCAGCACGTCGATGACCTCGCCCCACGGCCCCACCACCATGCTGTGGCCCCAGGTGCGGCGGCCGTTCGGGTGCGTGCCCCCCTGGGCGGCGGCCAGCACATAACACTGGTTTTCCACGGCACGGGCGCGCAGCAGCAGTTCCCAGTGCGCCTGGCCCGTGGTGTGGGTGAAAGCGGCGGGCACGCACAGCACATCGCAGGGCGGTTGCATCAGCGCGCGGTACAACTCGGGGAAGCGCAAGTCGTAGCAGATCGACAGGCCGACGCGGACCGGCCCGGCCTGCAATGCCACCGGCGCGCTGCCGGCCACCAGCGTGCGGCCTTCGTCGTAACTCTCGCGGCCGTTGTCGAAGGCGAAGAGATGCACCTTGTCGTAGTGCGCGGCATGCCCGCCATCCGGTGCATAGACGCAGCAGCGGTTCAATGCTCGGTCTGGCGACACGGTCGCCAGCGGCAGCGTGCCGCCCAGCAGCCACAGCCCATGCTCGCGCGCGGCCGCAGAGAGGAAGGCCTGGATTGGCGATGACGCAGTCGTGCCCGGCGCTTCAGCCAGCGCCAGCTTGTCGGTATCGCGCCGGCCCATGATGCAGAAGTATTCGGGCAGCAGCACGAGCCCGGCTCCGGCGGCTGCGGCCTGCGCAATGAGCCTGGCGGCGCTGTCGCGGTTGCTTGGCCAGTCGGGCGTGGACACCATCTGCACGGCAGCGATCTTCATGCCTGCATGGTAAGGCGGCTGCGCAACGCGGCCAGGCGCAGATATCCCCCTGCGGCAGTCGGCCATGCAAAGGGGACTACGCTCACGGCCCAGGGTAGCCCCAGCTCGGCTGAGAGAGTTGCCCGGACCGACGCGAACGAGGGATCTGCCCATGCCAATCAAGACCGGCCGCCTGACTGCGACCCGCGAGTGCTTGTCCGCTTGATGCAGCCTGCCCCCAGCGCCATGGTGGCCCCGCCCTTCGCTGCCGCAGCACCGCGCGCCGACGCCGCGCACAGCCGCTTCGTGCAGCGGGTGCGCAGGCGCTATGCCGCCGAGCTGCCACTGCTACCTGCTGGCGTGCCGGCCTTCGACGGCATCACCGCGCTCGTGCAACAGCTGCAAGGCAGCGGGCGCGACCTGCCCTGCGCGCTGCGCGTGGCGCGCCAGCTGGTGCTGGAACGGCTGGCGGTGCTGGACATCGAACAAAACGCGACGCTGGACAGCGTCACCGGCAGCATGACGCAGCTGGCCGAAGCCACGCTGGAGCTGGCCCTGGCGCAGGCCCTGCTGGAGGCCGATGAACGCCACGGCCCGCCGCTGGATGCACAGGGCCGGCGCGTCGATTTCTGGATCGTGGGCATGGGAAAACTCGGCGCGCGCGAGTTGAACGTGTCGTCCGACATCGACCTCATCTACGTCTATGAAGAAGACGGCCAGACCATTGGCGACACCGGCGGCAAACGTTCGCTCAGCTTCCACGAATACTTCGCCTTCGTCGCCAAACGGCTGTACGCGCTGATCGGCGACACCACCGACGACGGCTTCGTCTTCCGCGTTGACCTGGCGCTGCGGCCCAACGGCAACTCGGGCCCGCCGGTGGTGAGCCTGGCGATGCTGGAGGAATACCTGCAAGTGCAGGGCCGCGAGTGGGAACGTTTTGCCTGGCTCAAGAGCCGCGTCGTGGCGCCGCGCGCGGCCGTCAGCAGCGGCCGCGCGCTGGCGCTGCGCGCGCTGGTCACGCCCTTCGTTTACCGCCGCTATCTCGACTACGGCATCTTCGAAAGCCTGCGCCAGTTGCACCGCAAGATCCGCGACGAAGCGCAGCGCCGCGCCGCCGGCAGGCCCGAACGCGCCAACGATGTGAAGCTGTCGCGCGGCGGCATTCGCGAGATCGAGTTCATCGTGCAACTGATGCTTGTCGTGCGCGGCGGCCAGTTTCCCGAGATCCGCACGCGCAGCACCTTGCGCGGCCTGCAGCGGCTGGTGTCGCGTGGGCTCATGAAGGCCGACACGGCGCAGAAACTGGCGGCGGGCTACGAGTTCCTGCGCCAGCTCGAACACCGCATCCAGTTTCTGGACGACCAGCAGACGCACCTGCTGCCCAGCGCCGACGAAGACCTGCGCTGGATTGCGCTCAGCCTGGGTCTGGCCTGCAAGGCCGAAGCCTGCGAATTGCTTGAACGCCTGTGCGAAGTGCGCGAGCTGGTGGCGGCCGAGTTCG
>JANNGN010000192.1:0-1798 GCA_031403895.1 Rubrivivax sp.
GCTGCTGGCCCTGGGCGCAGCGGCGGCAGCGCGGGTGCCAGCAACGCGCTGAATGCGATGCGCGCGCGTCTTCCTGATCGCTGTTGCGGTCGCGCTGGCGTGGGTTTCGGTAACTGTCGTGGTGCCATCGGCAGCGCGGCAGGGTCCGGGGCCGAACTGACAGGCCGACAAGCCGCGGCCCGAGGGGCTGCTCAGGCACGCCGCCCGAGCGCAATGCGTCAGCAGCTGAAGTCGCTTCAACAGCGCACGCCAGCGCGCAGAATCGCGCCACCAAAGGCAGTGCCCAAACTCAGGGAAGCGCGACTGAACCGGGATGGGCGCAGGTCGGTGCCGGTGCCAATGCGCGTGCCGGTGTCGATGCAAACACCGGCTTGATCGACCAGCCCTTTGCGTGGATGCTCAGACCCCCCGCAAGGAGACGAGACCCATGGCCACTGCACAGGACAAGACACCCATCACCTTCATCATCCCCGGCCAGCGCCAGGCCAGCCGGGGTGCGGCTGACGGTGGCGGTGGCGCTGCGGCACCGTCCGGCCTGCCGGGTCGAGTAAAAGATTCCGTGCGCGTGGCCGCACGCCGCAGCGGCGGCACCGGCGCCGACAGCGTGCGCGTCACTGCCGTGCCGGGTGAGGACATCGTCGTGCTGCGCATCGCCGGTGGCCCGGCGCTGATGCTCAACCCCGAAACGGCCCGTGACCTGATGCTCGGCCAGGGCACCACCAAACGCAGCGGCTCCGCCACGGCCGCAGCCGACAGTGGCGACGTGCAAGTGCCCGCGCAACTGCGCTGGCGCGGCCTGGAACAAGCCGCGCCCACGCGCAGCGGCGGTTTCCTGGGTGATGTGCTGCTGTCGGGCTTCGATGTCCTGACCGACCTCTTCAAGGACAAGGCGGTGGACTTCGCCGCCAGCCTGGTGGTGGCCAAGCTCGACGGCCAGGTCGATGCAGGCGTGTACGCACTGAAGCGCGAGTCACTCACGGCGCTCAAGGGCAGCGGCCTGAAGATCGCGCAGGTGCCGCCCGCCGCCAACCCGGCGCAAGAGCCGCTGCTGGTGCTGATCCACGGCACTTTCGTCGATACCTTCAGCACCTTCGGCAAGCTGTGGGCGCTGCACCCGCAGCATGTCGGCGAGTTGTTTGCGCACTACGGCGGCCGCGTCTATGCGCTCGACCACCCGACCGTCGGCGCGAGCCCGATTGCGAATGCGCTGACGCTCGTGTCGGCTTTACCCAAGGGCGCCCGGCTGCACCTGGTCACGCATTCGCGCGGCGGCCTGGTGGCCGAGGTGCTGGCGCTGGTGGCGGGGCGCATGAACGGCGGCGCCGCGCCGCAGCGGCCCATCGACCAGCAAGACCTGGCCTTCTTCCCCGGCACCGAATACGCCACCGAACGCAAGGAACTGCAGGACCTGGCCGCTGCCGTGCGCACCAAAGGCATCGTGGTTGACCGTATCGTGCGCGTGGCCTGCCCGGCGCGCGGCACGCTGCTGGCCAGCAAGCGGCTCGACGCCTACCTGTCGGTGCTGAAGTGGACGATCGAACTGGCCGGCGTGCCGGTGCTGCCGGTGCTGGTGGACTTTCTCACCGAAGTGGCGCGCCGCCGGGCTGACCCCACCAAGCTGCCCGGCCTGGCCAGCATGATCCCCGACACGCCGCTGGTGAACTGGCTCAACGGCGTTGAGGAAGCCATTCCCGGTGAACTGCGCGTGGTGGCGGGTGACCTGCAGGGCGACAGCATCGGTAGCTGGCTGAAGACGCTGCTGGCCGACGCCTACTACTGGACCGACAACGACATCGTG
>JANNGN010000193.1:0-5560 GCA_031403895.1 Rubrivivax sp.
CCGGTAGCGTGAGGATGCCGTCGCGCACGTCTTCCTTGCCGCCACCGCCCAGCGCCAACGCACCGCGCACGTCGCCGACGTCGTCGCAGCCGTGATAGACCATGCCCAGCAAACGGCCGTACTGGCGCAGCGCGTCCGAGCGCGTGCCCAGGCAGGCGCAGACCTCGAACATCGAGCCCGTGTCTTCGCCTGCGATCAGGCGCCAGTCTTCCACGCCCAGGGGCTGCCGGCGCAACCGCCATTGCATGCATTCGGCCACGCCCAGGCGCTTGAGCAGCTCGGACAGCAGGCGCACATTCAGGCGCACCAGCGCGGGGTTGAATTCTTCCACCTCGTAGGACTCGGGGTCGCAGACGATTTCATAGCCGTCGGCCACGATGTAGCCCGACACCATGTAGGCCTGCAGCTCGCCGTAACGGTGGTGCATGGTGGCCTTGCCGCGGCGCGTGTCGGACTTGTCAACGATGTCGTCGATGATGAGCGACACGTTATGCACCATCTCCACCGCCAGCGCGGCGTGGATCAGGCCGCGTGTGATGGGCTCGCTGGTCATCGCGCGGTGGCAGCTGAAAAGCGTGAGCGGGCGGAAGTACTTGCTGCCAGCACCAAACTGCCAGGCCATGGCCGCGTGCATTTCGGGGTGCGTTTGTGCCGCCCAGTTTTGGATGGCCTGGCGCAACTGCGCCATCTCAGGGGCCAGGCCCAGGCTGTCGGTGATGTTGCCGCTGAAGTGGGGATGCACGTGCGAAACCTGCGTCAATGAAGGGTGGCCAGCAAGGCGCGGGCCTGCCGGTGGTCGACTGTCGTCTGGCCTTCGGTGAAAACGCCCAGCACCGGCGCCAGCAGCTCGCGCGCGGCGCGCGGCTTGCCGGTCTGTGCCCACAACTGCGCCAGTTCGGTGGCGGCGCGCAGCTCCCAGGAAAGCGCGCCCTGTTCGCGCGCCACGTCCAGTGCCAGGCCGTAGGCGGCCTCGGCCAGCGCCACTTGTTCGCCACCGGCGGCGCGCTGCACATTGCCTTCGGCGATGTAGATGTCGGCGGCCAGCGACTGTTCGCCCGAGGCCGCCAGTTGCGCCAGCGCCTGCGCGATTTCCAGCTGCGCGGCGCTGGTCTGGCCGCTGCGCAGTTGCAGCCGCGCGCGCCGCGCCAGCAGTTGCGGCCAGTGGTAGCGCACCCCCAGGCTCTCATAGCGCGCCATGGCCTCGTTCAGGTCCGGCAGCGCCGCTTGCGGGTCGCCGGTTTGCCCTTGCGCCCAGGCGCGCCAGAGGCGGCCAAAGGCTTCGAGGAATGGGTAGCCCAGTTCGTGAGCCAGCGCGATGCCCTCTTCGGTGCGCTCCAGCACCAGATCGTATTCACCGCACAGGTCGGGCACCAGCACGGCGGCGTAGTTCAGCGTGTAAGCCAGGCTGTAGGGGTCGAACAGCGCGCGCGCATGGGCCAGCACGCCGTCGCTGGCCCTGCGCGCTTGATCAACGCGGCCCAGTGACCACAACGCGCCAGCACGAAAACACTCGCTAATTATCTTGGGATCAGCGGCCGACAACCGTGGCCCGGCCAGGGCACCGCTGTCGTACAAGGCTGCGGCTTCATCGGCGGCCGCCAGGCCGGGCGCAAAACGCCCGCTGTTGTAGTTGGACCAGGTCAGCACCGAGTGCGAATACAGCCGCAGCCTTGGCTGCGCGGCGGCCTCGGCCACGGCCAGCAGCTTGACAAAGGCTTGATGGCCGGAGCGGATGTCGCCCTTCATGGTCTGGAACGCGCCAACGCCGTACAGCACGGGCACCTTCAGCGCCACTTCGGGCACGCGTTCGCACAACACGGTTGCGCGCTCGAAGGCGGCATGCGCCTGCGGGGCGGCATAACTGACGGCTGCAAAATAGACCACGCCCAGGGCCGTTTGCAGGCGCAGCTCCAGGCTGTCGCGCAGCGCGCCAGGCTCAAGCTTGTCCACCCCTTCCAGGCCGGCGCTCAGGTGCGCGATGGCCTCTTGTGCCGCCGAGCGTTGCCAGGCACGCTGACCCGCCTTCAGCCACAGCGGCACCGCCTTGGCGGGGTTGTCGCCCGCGCTGTGGTGACGGGCCAGCACTTCGGGTTCGGTGTCGGCAAGTTCAGGGAAGAGTTCGCATAGCACGTCGCCCGCACGCGCGTGCAGCGCGCGCCGTTCGCTCTTGAGCAGCGTTTCGTAGGCGGCGTCCTGAAACAGTGCGTGGTGGAAGGTATAGACCAGGCCCGGCGCTTCACCGCTGCGCGCCACCAGCCCGCTAACGACGAGCTGCCCCATGTGCGCTACCAGCAGCTCTTCGGGCAGGCCCGAGATGGCCGCCAGCGCGTCATGCCGGAACTGCCGGCCATAAACGGCGCCGTACTGCGCGCAGCGCTTGGCGGGCCCGAGCTGGTCGAGCCGCGCGGCCAGCGAATCCTTCAGCGTGGCAGGGATCTCGATGGCGTCCAGCGTGGCCCGTGGCAGCTCACCCAAGGCACCGCCAGGCAGCGCGTTCGACTCCAGCAGCGTGCGCGTGACTTCTTCAAGGAACAGCGGCACGCCATCGGTGCGCTCGACGATGCGCTCCAGCAGGTGCTGCGGCAAGCCGTATTTCACCGCCACCGCCACCGCCAGGCGCAGGCTGTGGCTGCGGTTCAGGCCCGTCAACGGCAGGCAGACCAGGTGGGCGTGGGACTGCCAGCGTGACTGGAGATTGCCGCGCGACGTCATGAGCAGCAGCGCCGGCACGGCCGCGACGGCCGCGACCAGGGCGTCCAGCATTTCCATCGTGGTCGGGTCCATCCAGTGCAGGTCTTCGACGATCACCAGCACCGCCGTCTTGCGCCCGGCCTCCAGCACCACGCTGACCAGCGCATCGACGATGTCGCGCCGCTGCTTCTGCGCGCTGGACAGCATGGGTGGATAGCGCTCCAGCGGCAGCGACAGCATGGCCGCCAGCGGCGGCGCCACGCGCGCCAGCGGTGCGTCCAGGCTGTGCAAAAAAGCTTCGAGCTTGTCGAGCTTTTGCGCCGGCGTGTCACCGCGCTCGAAGCCGGCGGCACGTTGTATTGAAGTGATCGCGGGGTAGAAGGCAGAATTGCTGTGCAACTCTGAACATTGCATGCTCAGCACCGTGCTGCCGTCACCCACCTGCGCCCGCAGTTCGGCCGCGATGCGGCTCTTGCCGATGCCGGGCTCGCCCACCAGCAGCACCGCCTGGCCGTGGCCCGCCAGTGCGCGCGCCCAGCGCTCCAGCAGCAGCGCGGTCTCTTCGTCGCGGTTGACCAGCGGCGTGAGCCGGGCGCCGTGCGCTGCGGCGAAGCGGCCGTCGGCGCGGCCGCCGCCCAGCACGCGCCACACGCCGATCGGCTGGGCAATGCCTTTGAGCGTGTGTTCGCCGCGGTCTTCGCACTCGAAGGCGTCGGCCACCAGGCGGCGCGTGGTGGCGGCGATCAGAATCTGGTCGGGCTCGGCCAGCGCCTGCACACGCGCGGCGACGTTGGGCGTGGCGCCGATCGCGGTCTTGGGCAGGCTGGCGTCGCCACCGCCGGTTTCGCCCACCACGACGGCGCCGGTGGCGATGCCGATGCGAACGCGCAGCGGCCGCGCGGCAGCGACGGCCTTGACGGCATCGACGATCTCCAGCGCGGTCAGCAAGGCGCGCTGGGCCGCGTCCTCAAAGGCGCGTGGCCAGCCGAAATACACCATCAGTCCGTCACCCAGGTACTGCGCCACGTGCCCGGCGTGGCGTTCCACCGCAGCCCCGCAAATGTGCTGGTAGCGCTGCATCAAAGCGCGCAGGTCTTCGGGGTCGAGCTCATGCGACAGCGCGGTGGAACCCACCAGGTCGCAGAACATGACCGTCAGTTGGCGGCGCTCGGGGCCAATGCCATGGGCCACGGGGGCCACAGCGACTGCGGGCGTGGCACGGTGGGTCTGCAAGGGCTGCGCTGGCGTGGCGGCGATGGCGGCGATGGCACGCAACAGCTTCAGCCGGTGCCCCAGCACACGCACGCCGAGCAAGTCGAGCTCAGCGTCGCCCAGGGCAGGCAGCAAATCGAGCTCGATCGCATGGCGCTCGAAACTCTCGGTGTACTGCTCCAGGCCCAGGCCCAGCAGCCATTGGTACACGCTCTGCGGCGGTTCGGTGCTCATCGGTGATGGATCAATCTTGTTGGTCGTCGCCGCCAGCAGGCGGGGCGCGTTTGTTGGTGTCCGCCAGCGGGCGGCGCGCCTTTCAGCGTTTGTGAATCCGCTGGCTCAAGGTTTGGCTCGGGCGTATCGGCGCGGCGGCAGATCAGCCCCGGTGGCGGGCGTATCCATCGACGCGTGCAGTTGTTCGGCCAGGCCTTGAAGTGTGGTGGTCAGCGCGTGTGCTTCTTCAAGCGAAATTTCTCCGAGCCGGCGCAGGTGTGCCCGCGCTGCATCGGCCTGACGCGCAACTTGATCGGCCTGTGCAGGGCCACCCGCAGCAGCGCATTCTTGCTGGTACTGGGCGAGCGACTGCGCGCCACGGGTCCAGACACGCATCGACGTGCCGGCTGCCACCCCATGCGCCTGGGTGATGGCCTGAGTGATCGCCTGACCGCAAGGGTTTCCGGCGCCAGGCAGGCTCGCGCCGCCTGCCGCAGCCGCAGCCCAGCTGCGCATCATGTCGGAGAGCGGGTCGTTCGGGATTGAGTGTTCCTGAGTCTTCATGGGACGGTTCGGGCTGCGACTGTCAACGGCGTTCGCCGGGCTGGACCAGCTTGGCCAGACTGGCCCAGGCGCTGACCCATGGGCTGAGCACATCACCGCCCGGCGTGCCATAGGCGTCGTTGGCCATCGACCACAGCTTGGCGCCGTAGGCGTAAGGCGCCCACAGCACCTTGAGCGCGGTGAACACCGACTCGTGGTGGTAGCCGGCCTTCTTGATGGTGATGGGCGGCATCACGCCGGCGCGCTGGCGCACTTCTTCGGCGGCCATCAGCCCGCTCGTCACCGCGCCTTCGATCGTGGCCACGTCGGCGTAGTTGCGCACGTAGGTACCGGCCAGAAAAAGGTTGGGCAGCCGGGTCACCGTGTCGGGGCGGAACTCTTCGCTGCCGGTCTCGTTGGCGAACAAATCTTCGCCGCGGTTGGTTTGCAGCCGCGTGCGTTCGAGGTCAACGTCTTTCACATCGAAAGGCATCGTCTCGTGCAACTGCTGGAGCAGGAATTCGATCGCCGTGGTGGGGTGCGCCAAGTCGAGCACGACATAGCCCGGTGTGCCCTTGCCGGCGCCGGTGCGGCGTTCGGGCGGCACGCTCATCAGCGCTTCGCAGTCGGAACAGGTGACGTAGAGGAAGGTCGAGTTCTGGTCCGGCCAGTGCTGTGAATAGTCCAGGAAGGTCATCTGGTACTTGGCGTCCATCAGCACGCACACGTCCTTGGGCAGGTTCTTGAGCCAGACCCCGGGCTTGAAGTGCAGTTCAACCGATGCCATCGGCACCGAATGCACCTTGTGCAGGTCACCCAGGTGCGGCGCGCGCTCGAAGATCGGGCCATCCACCATGCGGGTCATGGCGCCTGGGGTCACGGCCATGATGAGGTCGCCGTC
>JANNGN010000194.1:0-1768 GCA_031403895.1 Rubrivivax sp.
ATCACCACGTCAGGCTTGACGCCCATCAGCGCGGCCACGCGCGGGTTTTCGGCGGTGGCACGCATGGCGCGGCCGAGTTTGGTCTTGTTCACCAGGTACATCAGCCCGGCCAGAATGACCACCGTCAGACCGAGGATCAGGATCTGCGTCACTGTGATCACCGGGCCGCCGAGGTTGATGGGGTCGGGCGGCAGCAAGGCCGGATAAGGCTTCGGGTTGGGCTTCCAGATGATCATGGCCAGCGTCTGCAGCAAGAGGCTCATGCCCATCGCCGTGATCAGCGGCGCCAGCCGTGGCGCATTGCGCAACGGCCGGTAGGCGAGCTTTTCGATCGTGAAGTTGAGCGCCGAGCAGATGACGATGGCGCAGACCAGCGAGATCAACATCAAAAGCCAGCCGGGCATGCCGGTGTCGGCCAGCGCGGTGACGACGGTCCAGCTTGTCAAGGCACCGAACATCAGCACTTCACCGTGCGCAAAGTTGATGAGGTTGATGATGCCGTACACCATGGTGTAGCCCAGGGCCACCAGCGCGTACATGCTGCCGAGCACCAGGCCGTTGATGATCTGCTGGATGAAGGTTTCCATGTCAGGGGCGACTCCGGTTGTCCCGCGTTGGGCTTGGGCGCTGTCTGCGGCTGCCCTTCAGCAGATGCAAGAAGCTGGCCTCAACGTTTTCTGCAAGCTGCGCACGCGCCTTGTGGGCTGGCTGTGCGGCGGGATTCTAGGTGTCACCCCTTGCTGCCCAGGGCCGGAGTTACCCCCTTGCCAGCGCTGCCGCGCGCGCCGACCGCAAGGGCTCAACGCGCCTTGTTCGCCTGCTCGTCCAGCCGCCGCAGTTCAGCCAGCCGCTCGCCGATGCGCTGCTCCAGACCGCGTGCCACCGGCTCGTAGAAACGCGTCTGCGCCAAGCCGGGCGGCAGGTAGCTTTCGCCCGCCGCGTAGCCGCCTTCTTCATCGTGCGCGTAGCGGTAGCCCTGGCCGTGGCCGATGTCCTTCATCAACCGCGTCGGTGCGTTGCGCAGGTGCGCGGGCACCGGCCGCGTGCCTTCTTGCTGCACCAGGGCGCGCACCTTGTTCCAGGCGGCATAGACGGCATTCGACTTCGGCGCCATGGCCAGATAGACCACGGCCTGCGCGATGGCAAGTTCGCCTTCGGGCGTACCCAGTCGTTCAAACACGTCGGCCGCGTCCAGCGTCATGCGCAGCGCGCGCGGGTCGGCCAGGCCGACGTCTTCACTGGCCATGCGCACCAGGCGGCGCGCGGCATAACGCGGGTCCATGCCGGCATCGAGCATGCGGGCCAGCCAGTACAGCGAGGCGTCGGGGTTGGAGCCACGCACCGACTTGTGCAGGGCCGAGATGAGGTCGTAGAAGACATCGCCGCCCTTGTCGCCGCGGCGCATCATGCGGCCGATTGCCGCTTCCAGTTCAGCCACGCCCAACTGCTGCAGCCCCTTGTGCGTGGCCGCTGCGCTTTCATAGGCGTTCAGCAGACGGCGGCCGTCCCCGTCGGCAAAGTTGATGAGTTGCGCGCGCGCGGCTTCATCGAGCCTCGGGCCCTGGACGGCCAACTGCGCGCGGTCGAGCAGCCGTGCCAGATCAGTGTCGTTGAGCGAGTCCAGCACAAACACCGTGGCCCGCGACAGCAGCGCCGAGTTGACCTCGAAAGACGGGTTCTCGGTGGTGGCGCCAATGAAGCTGAAAAGGCCCGCTTCCACATGCGGCAGAAAGGCGTCCTGCTGCGACTTGTTGAAGCGGTGTACTTC
>JANNGN010000195.1:0-2803 GCA_031403895.1 Rubrivivax sp.
CCCATGTTGTCGGCCACCGTCATGTGCGGGTACAGCGCATAACTCTGGAACACCATGGCCGCGCCGCGGTCTGAAGGGCGCTGCTCGTTGGCGCGCTGGCCGTCGATCAGCAGTTCACCGGCAGTGATGCTCTCGAGCCCCGCAATCATGCGCAGCGTGGTGCTCTTGCCGCAGCCGCTGGGGCCGACGAAGACGAGGAATTCACCGTCGTGTACGTCGAGGTCGATGCCCTTGATGACGTCAACCGGGCCGTAGCTTTTGCGGATGCCGCGCAGAGAGACTTGGCCCATCTCAGTACTGCCCGGCCGTCCGAAGGGACTGAGACGCCCCCCCGGGGGGCAGCGAACGAATTGAGCTTGCGGGTTTCATTTCATACCTCCACGGCCTGGGTGGCGCCGACCAGGCGGCGGGCACGCTGTTGCAGCAGGAAGTCGCGGTACCACAAGGCGCTGTCCTTGGGCGTTCGCTTCTGCGTCGCGTAGTCAACGTGCACGATGCCAAAGCGCTTGGCATAGCCCGATGCCCACTCGAAGTTGTCGAGCAGGCTCCAGACCATGTAGCCCGCCATCGGCACGCCCTGGCGCAGCGCCTCGCCAACGGCGGCGATGTGGCGCGCGATGTAGTCGGTGCGCTCGGCGTCGTGTACCTGACCGTCTTCCAGCGTGTCCTTGAAGGCGGCGCCGTTTTCCTTGATGTACAGCGGCGGCACGGCGTAGTCGCGGTGCAGGCGCACCAGCAACTCGGTCAGGCCGCGGGGGTAAACCTCCCAGCCCATGTCGGTGAGGGCGTGGCCGCTGCTGTTGATGTCCCACGAGCCGCTGGCGCTGACGACGCCGCGGGTGTAGTAGTTGACGCCCAGAAAGTCCATCGGCGTGGCGATGTCGCGCAGGTCACCGGCTTCGACCCGAGGCGCGTCGGCGCCTAGATACTCGATCACGTCCTGCGGGTACTGGCCCTTGAACAGCGGGTCCATGTACCAGCGCACCAGGCGGCCGTCTTCCAGCCACGCCGCGGCCGTGTCGTCGGCTTCGTCGGTGGCCGGGCCGATGGGCGACAGGTTGAGCACGATGCCCAGCCGCGCCCGGCAACTAGCCGCGCGCAGCGCCTGCAGCGCCAGGCCGTGGCTGAGCAGCAGGTGGTGCGCGGCCTGCATCGCCACTGCACGGTCTTTCACGCCGGGGGCGAAGACGCCGGATTCGTGGCCCAGCGTGGCAATCACCCAGGGTTCGTTGTGCGTCGTGATGGCAGCGATGCGGTCGCCCATGCGGGCGCCGACGTGGCTGGCGTATTCGACAAATCGGTGTACGGTGTCGCGCGCCGCCCAGCCGCCGCTGGCCTGCAGTTCGGCGGGCAGGTCCCAGTGGTTGAGCGTGAGGTAGGGCTTGATGCCACGCGCCAGCAGGCCGTCCACCAGGCGCTCGTAGAAGTCCAGCCCCTTGGCGTTCCAGGCCCCGGCCCCGGTGGGCCGCACACGCGGCCACGACACCGAAAAGCGGTAGGCATCCACGCCCAGCGATGCGATCAGCGCCAGGTCTTCCTGCCAGCGGTGGTAGTGGTCGCAGGCGATGTCGCCGTCGCTGGCGTCGGCGATTGCGCCGGGCATGCGGCAGAAGCGGTCCCAGATCGACGGGCCCTTGCCGTCTTCGTCAGCGGCGCCTTCGATCTGGTAGGAACTGGTGGCCACACCCCAGACAAAGTCCTTTGGGAACGCGGCAACGGTGGTGGGCAGGATGGCTGGGGTCATGGGGCGTCTGGGTGCGGTGCGGGTGCGGGTGCGGTGCGCGTCACTTCACGGCGCCGGCGGTGAGGCCGGCAATGAGTTGGCGTGACGACAGCACGAAGAGAATGACGAGGGGAATGGTCGCGATGGCCGAGCCGGTCATGAGCGCGCCCCACTCGGTGTCCACCGGGCTTTGCAGGCTGCGCAGGGCCAGCGGCAGGGTGTACATCTCGGGGCTGCGCATGACGATCAGCGGGCCGATGAAGTTGTTCCAGCTGGCAATGAAGGTGATCAAGCCCAGCGTGCCCAAAGCGGGTTTCAGCAGCGGCAGCACGATGCGCCAGTAGATGCCGAGTTCGCTGCAGCCGTCCATGCGCGCCGCTTCGATCAGGTCCTTGGGCACCGAGGTCTGCACGAACTGCCGCATCAGGAAGATGCCAAAGGCGCTGGCGGCGCCGGGCAGGTAGAGCGCGCGCGGCTGGTCGATCCAGCCCAGCACGTCCATGATCATGAAGGTGGGGATCATGTTCATGAAGCTCGGCAGCAGCATGGTCGCCATCACGAAAGCAAACAGCGCGTTCTTGAAGCGGAACTCGAAGCAGGCGAAAGCGTAGCCGCCCATGCTGCAAAACAGCAGCGTCAGCACGGTGGACAACACCGCCACGTAGAGGCTCCAGCCGAGGTTGCGCCAGAAGGGAATGCGGTCGGTCAGGATCTTCAGGTTGGCCAGAAAGTCGTCGCCGAACCACATCGGTGGCGGCAGGCTGAAGATCTCGGTGCGCGACTGCGTGGCAAACACGAACATGAAATAAAACGGCGCCAGCATGACCAGCGAGCCGAGGCCGACCACCACGTAGGCGGTCAAAGGGGCGAGGCGGTCACTCTTCATCATCAACCCCCCGCCCCGCGCGGCTTGAAGACGCGGTTGGTCAGCCAGGTCAGCACCACCACCACCACGAACAGCAGCCACGACATGGCGCTGGCGGCGCCGAAGTCATTGAAGTCGAAGGCCATGCGGTAGAGGTAGATGGCGGTGGTCATGCCCGACTGGTCGGAGCCGCCGCGCCCGCCGGTCAGGATGAA
>JANNGN010000196.1:0-5899 GCA_031403895.1 Rubrivivax sp.
CGCAGGGTCTTCGCTGATGTGGGCCATGATGCGCAGCTCGATCTGCGAGTAGTCCGCACTCATCAGCATGTGGCCTGGCGGCGCGATGAAGGCTTCGCGCACACGCCGGCCTTCGGGCGTGCGGATGGGGATGTTCTGCAAGTTGGGGTCGTTGCTGGCCAGCCGCCCCGTCACCGCTACCGCTTGCGCGTAGTTGGTGTGTACGCGGCCCGTCTGCGGATTCACCATCAACGGCAGCTTGTCGGTGTAGGTGCCCTTCAGCTTGGCCAGGCTGCGGTGGTCGAGGATGCGCGCCGGCAGCGGGTAGTCGGCCGCCAGTTCGGCCAGCACTTCTTCGTCGGTGCTGGGCGCGCCGGTGGCGGTTTTCTTCTTCACCGGCAGGCCGAGCTTGGTGAAGAGGATGTCGCCGATCTGTTTCGGTGACCCCATGTTGAAGGGCTGCCCGGCGATCGAATAGGCCTCTTGTTCGAGCGCCACCATGCGCTCGGCCAGTTGCTGGCTCTGGCGCGCCAGCACTGCGCCGTCGATCAGCACGCCTGTGCGTTCGATGTGCTGCAGCACGATTGACGCCGGCATCTCGACTTGCTCATAGACGAATTGCAGCCCGGCGTCGGCTTGCACCTGCGGCCAGAGCGTCTGGTGCACGTGCAGCGTCATCTCGCTGTCTTCGCCCGAGTATTCAGTGGCGCGCGTGATGTCCACTTGCGCAAAGGGAATCTGGTTCACGCCCTTGCCGCACAGGTCCTCAAAGCTCAGGCCCTTGCGGCCCAGGTGGCGCTCGGCCAGCGACTCCAGGCTGTGCTTCTGGTGCGCTTCCAGCACATAACTTTGCAGCATGGTGTCGTGCCGGTAGCCGCGCACGTGGATGCCTGCATTGGCCAGCACATGCAAGTCGTACTTGATGTTCTGGCCGACCTTCGGCCGCGCCGCGTCTTCGAGCCAGGGCTTCAGGCGCGCCAGCACTTCAGGCAGCGGCAACTGGTCGGCCGCGCCGGGATAGCTGTGGGCCAGCGGCACGTAGGCGGCGCGGCCGGGCTCGACGGCGAAGCTGATGCCGACGATCTGCGCGCGCATCGCGTCCAGGCTGTCGGTTTCGGTATCGATGGCCACCAGCTCGGCCGTTAGCAGGCGTTCCATCCAGGCGTCGAGCCGCTCCCAGGTGGTGATGGTTTCGTACTCGCGCGCGGCAGTCAGCGGCGCAGCCGCTGACGCCGCTGCGGGTGTCGTGGCGGATTCCGTGGCCACGCCCAGCGACTCTTCCAGTTCCCTGCGCCAGGTCTTGAAACCATAGCGCTGGTAGAAGTCGAGCAGGCCTTCGCGGTCCACTTCGCGCAGAGCCAATGCGTCCAGCGTCGGCCAATCCGCCACGTGGGCGGAGAGGTCGCAGTCGGTCAACACCGTGATCAGCTTGCGCCCGGTCGGCAGCCAGTCCAGCGCCTTGCGCAGGTTCTCGCCGACAGCGCCCTTGATGCTGTCGGCTGCGGCCACCACGCCGTCGAGCGAGCCGAAATCGGCGATCCACTTGACGGCCGTTTTCGGCCCCACCTTGTCAACACCCGGCACGTTGTCCACGCTGTCGCCGATGAGCGTGAGGTAGTCGATGATGCGATCGGGCGGCACGCCGAACTTGGCTTTCACGCCGGCGATGTCCAGCACTTCGGGCGGTTTCGCCATGGTGTTGATCAGCGTCACATCGACTGTGACCAGTTGCGCCAGGTCCTTGTCGCCGGTGGAGATGATGACCTTGTGCCCAGCGGCAGCCGCCACGCGCGCGAGCGTGCCGATGGCGTCGTCGGCCTCGATGCCTGGCACCATCAGCACCGGCCAGCCGAGCAGGCGCACGACCTCGTGGATAGGCTCGATCTGCTGCACCAGCGCGTCGGGCATGGGCGCGCGCTGGGCCTTGTAGTCGGCGTACCAGTCGTCGCGGAAGGTACGGCCCTTGGCGTCGAAGACACACACCGCATGTTCTGCGGGATAGCGCTCGCGCAGCCACTTCATCATCGCCGCCACGCCGTGTACGGCGCCGGTGGGAAAGCCGTCCTGCGAGCGCAGGTCGGGCATGGCGTGGTAAGCGCGGTAGAGGTAGCTGGAACCGTCCACCAGCAGCATCGTTTTGTCACTCATGCGCAGATTGTGGCGCTGGCGCGGTGGCGCCGTGTTGGACGCGAGATTGGTGCAACGCGCCCGTAGAATCGTGCAGATGAAGTTCTCCTCCCGACTGGTGCTGGGTCTGCTCTGCGCGGCCTGTGGTGGCGCCGTGTGGGCGCAGGCTGCAGCCCCTGTGAAAGCGGCGGCCAGTGCTGCCTCTTCGCCCGCCAGGGCCAAGGCCCACGTCGTCGTCATCGAGGACGACAACGCCCGCATCGAAGAAAGCCGCAGTCGCGGCAGCGTGAGCCGCGTCATCGTGCAAAGCAAGCTGGCGGGTGCCCGGCCCTACGAGATCCAGCTCGCACCGCCCGGGCGCGACCCCTCGCAGGAGCGCGGCAACGCCGGCCAGCGCGCCTGGTCGATCTTCAACTTCTAGGCCGCGCGATGGCGGTCTATACCGAGGTCCGCTTCGACGAGGCCGACGCACTCTGCCAGCGCCTGGGCCTGGGCGCGCTGACCGACCTGCAAGGCATCCGTTCGGGCATCGAGAACACCAACTACTACGCCAGCACGGCGCGCGGGCAATGGGTGCTGACGTTGTTTGAACGTCTGCAAGCCGAGCAGTTGCCCTACTACCTGCAGCTCATGCAGCACCTGGCGCTGCAGGGCATCCCGGTGCCGGCACCGCAGCCGGGTGCCGACGGCGGCCTGCTGCACACGGTGGCGGGCAAGCCGGCCGCCATCGTCACGCGCCTGCCCGGCAGCCACCGCCTGCACCCGGACGCCGTACACGCCGCGCAGGTCGGCCACATGCTGGCCCGCATGCACGGGGCCGGCGCCAGCTTCGGTGGCGCGCAGCCGCACTTGCGCGGCCTGGCCTGGTGGACCGAGACCGCGCCGCTGATCCGCCCCCACCTGAGCGCCGAGCAAGCCACGCTGCTCGACGAAGAACTGGCCTTCCAGCAGCACCTGGCCGCCTCACCCGCCGGCCAGGCGCTGCCACGCGGACCCGTACACGCCGACCTCTTCCGCGACAACGTGATGTTCGACGACACAGCCGGCGGCGACCGGCTGTGCGGCTTTTTCGACTTCTACTTTGCCGGCACCGAATGGCTGCTCTTCGACGTGGCGGTGTGCCTGAACGACTGGTGCGCTGACCTCAGCAGCGGCCAGCTTGACCAGACCCGCGCCGCCGCCTTCGTCGCCGCGTACCACCGCGTGCGCCCGCTCAGTGCTGGCGAAGTGCGCGCCCTGCCCGCGCTGTTGCGTGCAGCCGCGCTGCGCTTCTGGATCTCGCGCCTGTGGGACTGGCACTTGCCGCGCGATGCGGCCCTGCTGCAAGCCAAGGACCCAACCCACTTCGAGCGCCTGTTGCGCGCGCGCATTGCCCAGCCCTGGCACCCGAGCGTCTGAACCCTTCTTTGAACCCGTCTTTGAACCCATCTCTGAACCCCAACTGAAGCCATGGCCCTGTCCCTGAAGTCTGTGGAAGCTGCACGCGGCGCGCGCTGGATCGGCGACGCCTGGCGCCTGTTCATGCGCCGGCCGCTGGCCTTCACCGCGCTGTTTGCGGTGTTCCTCTTCGGCGCGCTGCTCGTCAGCCTGGTGCCTTTGCTCGGTGGCCTGGTGCAGATGATGGCGCTGCCGCTCTTGAGCCTGGGCTTCATGGTCGCCAGCCAGTCGGCGCTGCTCGACGGCCCGGTGCACCCGCGCCAGTACATCGAGCCGCTGCGCACCGACGCCGCGCGTCGGCGTTCGCTGCTGATCCTGTGCGTCAGCTACGGCGTCTGCGCGCTCTTCATCCTGTGGCTGGCCGACTATGTCTCGGGCGGCGCCTGGGGCCGGCTGCAGCAACTGCTGGCCAAGGGCGACAGCGCACAACCGCAGATCGATGCCTTGCTGTCCGAGCCCGGCGTCATCACCGGGGCGCTGCTGGGCATGTTGCTGGGCACGGCGCTGTCGGTGCCGTTCTGGCATGCGCCGGCCCTCGTGCACTGGGGCGGCCACAGTGTCGGCCAGGCGCTCTTTTCCAGCACGGTGGCAATGTGGCGCAGCAAGGGCGCATTTTTTGTTTACGCGATGGGCTGGGTCGGGCTCGTCGTCCTGTTCGGCATCATCACGGCTCTCGTGCTGGGCCTGCTGGGCATGGCGCAGTTGGCCAGCGTGCTCGGTGTGCCGGTAGGGCTGGTCTTTTCTGCCGTGTTCTACATCTCGCTGCTGTTCACTTTCAACGACAGTTTCGGCGGCTCGCCGCCGCTGCCGGACGATGCGATGACGCAGCCCGATCTCTGACGAAGAAGCAGCGCTTCAGCCCTCGCGCGTGAAATCGCGCTCGGGCCAACGCCCGCCTTGCAAGTCCTTCCGGACTTGCAAGTGCGGGCTCAGTCCACCGCCTGCAGTTTGGCGATCGCCAGCGCCAGCCACTTGGCGCCGTGGCGGCCGAACTGCACCTGCGCCCGCGCTTCGGTGCCGCGCCCTTCCAACGTCGTCACCACGCCTTCGCCGAACTTGGTGTGGAACACGGTCTGGCCGACGCGGAAGCCGTGTGAACCGGCCAGCGACGCGGCGGTTGGCATCATCGGCGCTTGTGGGGTAAAAGACGGCGCCAATGTGGGGTCCACACGCCCTGCGCCCACGATGCCGCTCAGGCCACTGCCGCGCTGCCAGGCTTGCTGATATTCGCGCGCAAAGCCCGAGCCGAAACCCTGGTTGCGCGGCGTGATCCACTTCAAGGACGCCTCGGGCAGCTCGTTGATGAAGCGGCTCTTCACGTTGTAGCGCGTCTGCCCGTGCAGCATGCGCGTCTGGCTGAAGCTCAGGTACAGGCGCTTCCTGGCGCGTGTGATGGCCACGTACATCAGGCGCCGTTCTTCCTCCACACCGTCGGCGTCCGACAAGCTTTGCTCGTGCGGGAACAGGCCTTCTTCAATGCCGGTGATGAAGACGGCGTCGAACTCCAGCCCCTTGGCCGAATGCACCGTCATGAGCTGGATCGCGTCCTGCCCGGCTTGCGCCTGGTTGTCGCCGGCTTCGAGCGAGGCATGCGTCAGGAACGCCACCAGCGGCGACATGATCTCGCCCGTTTCCGCGTCGGGCGTGGCGGCATCTGCGGCGGCCTGTTCGTCGATCGGCAGCGCCACCGCGTCCTTGCCGAAGCCTTCTTGTGTCACGAAGCTCTCTGCCGCGTTGACCAGCTCTTCCAGGTTCTCGACGCGGTCCTGGCCTTCCTTGTCGCTGCGGTAGAAATCGACGAGCCCGGTTGTGGCCAGCACGTGGTCGATGATCTCGCGCAGCGTCAGGCCGCGCGTCGCGTCGCGCATGCCGTCCACCAACTGCACGAAGGCCTGCAGGTTCACGCCCGCCTTGCCAGGCACGGCGCCCACGCTCTGCGCCAGGCTGCGGCCGCTGGCACGCGCGGCATCCTGCAACTGCTCGATGCTGCGCGCGCCAATGCCACGCGCCGGGAAGTTCACGACGCGCAGAAAGCTCGTGTCGTCGCTGACGTTTTCCAGCAGCCGCAAGTAGGCCAGCGCGTGTTTGACTTCCGCGCGCTCGAAGAAGCGCAGGCCGCCATACACCCGGTACGGCATGGCAGCATTGAAGAGCGCACTTTCCAGCACGCGGCTCTGCGCGTTGCTGCGGTAAAGCAGCGCGATCTCGCTGCGCGCAAGGCCGCCGCGGTGCAGTTGCTGGATCTCTTCCAGCAGCCACTGCGCTTCAGCAAAGTCGCTCGTTGACTCAAACACCCGCACCGGCTCGCCCACACCCAGGTCGGTGCGCAGGTTCTTGCCCAGGCGTTGCGTGTTGT
>JANNGN010000197.1:0-8017 GCA_031403895.1 Rubrivivax sp.
TGACGAACAAAAAAAAGCCCCGCCGAAGCGGGGCTTGAAATAAGCAGGCCAGCCGAGACGGCGCTGGCGCGCGTGCTGCGCGTTCAGGGCTGCTGGCGACGACGGCGCGCTGCGAAGCCGATCACGCCCAGGCCCAGCGCCATCAGCGCGTATTGGCTGGGTTCCGGCACCATGGCAATTTCGGCGATGTAGGTGTTCCAGATAGCACGCTCGGTGGTGGTGACGCCGGGGATGATGGCCCAAGACGACGCGTACTGGCCAATCGCATAAAACTTGCGGTGGTCGTTCGGGTCGAACGTCACGGCCGCGTAGTCGCCCCAGCGCTGGCGGCAGACGGTATCCACAGTGGTGCGGACACCGCAACGGTAGTCGCTGATGCCGCTGACGCGCAGCAGCATCTCGCCACCGTCTTGCACCAGAAGATTGCCGCTGGCGTCATAGGCACGGGCCATGAAGCTGATATTGCCGTCAGCCAAGCCGTCCGCATTGGCGTCCGTCGTCGCCGTGCCCGAGCGGTTGTAGCCGATGAGAGCTTCGCCGAACTCGTTGATCGCGATCGAGCCTTCGTAGAAGTCGAAGCCAGCTTGCTGGATCTTGCCGCTGGACAGCAACGAACCGGTGTTGGCGTCAACCACTGTCCATCGCACGGCAGCAAAGTCACCAAAGGCGGCGTCTGCCTGCACCGTGGCCGTGGAATAAACCTTGCCGTTGAACTGCACCGCGTTGGCTGTGATGCGCGGGCTGAGCGTGTCCACCAGGCGCGTGCCGTCGGGCTGGCGGCCTGCGCCAGCGACGTTGTAGCCAGAACCCACGATTTGCGTCGATGCAGTTTGCGTCGCGCCGGCTGCGTTCACGCCGTTGACTTTGTAGAAGACCTGCGCGTTGAAGTCACGGCTGTCTGCAATCACCGACACCGTGTTGCTCGGATTGCCTTGCCAGTTGACCGCAGCCTGAATGGCGAAGCCGTTGTCAAGACCAGCCAGCGGCGTGGTGAAGGTCGTCATGCCGGCGGTGCTGGGCGCGCCGCTGAAGAGACTGGTCTTCGGGATCACCAGCAGCGACGTGCCCGTAAAACCAGGCGTGAAGTTGTTGGTGCCGATATAGACGGCCTTGTCGTCCATCGCCAGCGTCGGGTAGTCGGCTGTACCAGAAGGCAACACGGCGATCTGTGTTGACTTCCAGGTGCCGAGCGCGTCGGAGGTGTCGGAAATCGCCAGGTTGATGAGATTGCCGGTGGCTCCGAAGCCATTCATGATCCAGCGGTTCGTGTAGTGATCGAACAGCACCCGCTGGTCACCGTTGGCGCCGCCGGGCAGGCCGACGCTGCTCCAGAACGCGGGCATGCTGACGCGGCTGGTGAGTGCGCCGGTGGCCTTGTTGAAGACAGCGATGCTGCCGTTGTTGGTTTCCAGGTACTGGGTGGTTCCGACCGCGCCCATCGTGTCTGGCGGACGGAAGCACTGGCCGAGCGCGCAGTTGTCGAGTTGCGAAGTGCCCTCGAAGCCGCGGACAAACACCGCCTGCGCAGAAGCTGCAGCAACCGCAGTCAAGGCTGAAACCGCAATCAGGGCCGAACGCCCCATGCGAATAGAAGACATCTTCTTCATCGATTCAACTCCTCACCCAAAAACCCGTTGTAGAAAGTACGCCGCGTTGAAGCGACGCCCCGATGACCAAGGTCGGTTGACATCCCGGTGGCACCTTGCGCTTTGCAAACACCGATTCCGGATGCCGGCAGCCAGCCATTGAAAGAAGACCTTGCGTGTCATGAGGGTACGCGGCTTTGCGCACCGGCGGCCGGCCCACACATCCTGAACCCCGAGGATGGGGGGGGTGTGAAAACCCGAAAGTGAAACGGCTGTCGGCTGCGCGCCGGGCGCCCCACCCAGGCCGCGCAGGCTGACGGCACGTCGCCCATGGTCGCGCCTTGGCACCGCCGGTTACGCGTTGCCGCAGCTTGCTGCGCAGCCTCAACGCCGCCCGCTGTCGCAGGCCAGGGCCAGCAGCGCCGCGCCTGCGCGCGGCAGCGTCACCGGCTGGTGGGGGCAGCGCACGACCTTGGGCGACATGACGCGCACGGTGTAGTGCCCGGCCGCAGCGGCCAGGGCAAAACGTCCTTTCGTGTCGGTGCGCGCGCTGGCCACGGTGCCGCCTTCTGCATCCAGCAGACGCACCTCGACCGCTTCGTAGTCAACTTCGCAACTCTGTCCCTCGCGCTGCGGACCGCCGCACTGGGGGCCCAAAGTCACCTTGCCGGCGATGGTGTGAGCGGCTGTGCTGACGACGGGCGCGCAAGCCGCCGCAGACGCTGCAGCGCAAGCGGAGAGCAGCGCCCAGCGCCACGGCAGGCGTGGACAGCCCTCAGATGCAGCGCCCACCGTCAACCTCCATGCACACGCCGGTGATCATGGACGCCTCGTCGCTGCACAGGAAACACGCCGCGTTGCCCAGGTCCTCGGGCGTCGAGAAGCGGCCGATCGGGATGGTGGACAGGAACTTGGCACGCATCTCAGGCGTGTCCTGCCCCATGAAGGACTTGAGCAACGGCGTCTCACCGGCTACCGGGTTCAGCGCCACGACGCGGATGCCCGCCGGCGCCAGCTCCACCGCGTTGGCGCGTGTGGCGGTGATGACCCAGCCCTTGCTGGCGTTGTACCAACCCAGGCGCGGGCGCGGGCTCACGCCAGCTGTGCTGGCCATGTTCAGCACCACGCCGCGGATGCCTTGCCGGCCAGGCGCGTTGGCTTTCATGCGCGGCACCACTTCGCGCATCGCAAGATAGATGGCCTTCATGTTGACGGCCACGATGCGGTCGAAGTCGGCCTCGCTCACGTCTTCCAGCGCCTGCGGCAGGTGCGTCACGCCGGCGTTGTTGACGAGGATGTCGATGCGGCCGAAATGCAGTTCGGCGGCTTCCATCATCAGCCGCACGTCGGTGCCGTCGGCCACGTCCACGCGCAATGCGCGCGCCGCCGGGCCCAAGGCCGCAGCCACGTCCATGGCAGCCTGCAACGCGATGTCTGCCACCACCACCTGCGCGCCTTCGGCCACAAACTTGGCGCAGATGCCGGCGCCGAAACCCGAGCCGCCGCCGGTGACGATGGCCACCTTGCCGTCGAGCCGGCCCGCGCGATTGGAACTTGTCATGCGGCCTCCGCCAGAACGTTCTTGAAAGGTTTGCGGCTCTTCCAGCGGTAAGCGCCGAAGTCGCGTTCATCGGTGGTGAGGATACGGCCGTGGCCCAGGTGGTCAGCCAGCAGCAGCAGGCTGGCGTCGGCCAGGTCCATCGGCAGCGCCGCGTACTTGCGCATCAGCGACGGGATGCGGGCCAGCGCTTCGGCCGGCGGGCTCCAGACATCGATGCCGCCGTCCACCACGTCGGCCACCAACGCGGTGGCAAATTCAGCGCCCAGTCGGGCTATCAGCAAATGACAGGCTTCGGTGAGCACGGGCCAGGTCGTGACCATGGCTTCGCCGGCCAGCCGCTCGGTCGCGGCCAATGCGCGGGCGTGCCAGGCGTCGCGCCGGTCGGTCAGGGCGTAGAAGTAGCCGGTATCGACCGCGATCATCGGGCGGCAGGGGCCGTGCGGCGGCGCGGCGCGGGACTGGTCACAGGCTCGGCCACAGGCGGCAACGGCGCCAAGTGGTGCTTGACTTCGAGGATCTGGGTGAGTTGAGCCTTGACGCTGGAGGCCACATCGCTGCGCTCGCTGTCGCCCTTGCCCGCCAGCGCCAGGAAGCGGCTTGCTCCACGCTGCCGCCGCACCTGCACGTAATACTGCGCCACGCTTTCGCGCACCACGTCGCTCACGCTGTGGCCGGTGGTCTGGGTCAGGTATTCCAGTTGCTGTTGCGTGGCTTCATCCAGCCGGGCATTGACGCGCATGATGCACTCCGGTCGTGTCGTTGTCAGACAGTGTATGACAATTGCAGCCAAGCACTCAATCGTGCTTGATGGCCACCGTTTTCAGCGTGGAAAAGCCATACAGCGCCTCGAAGCCCTTCTCGCGCCCGTGCCCCGAATGTTTGACGCCGCCAAAGGGCAGCTCGATGCCACCCCCCGCGCCGTAGTTGTTGATGAAGACCTGCCCGCAGTGCAGCTTGCGCGCCAGCCGCAGCGCGCGGCTGCCGTCGCGTGTCCACACCCCCGCGACCAGTCCGAATGCGGTGCCATTGGCAATGGCCACGGCCTCGGCCTCGTCGCCGAACGCAATCACCACCTGCACCGGCCCGAAGATTTCCTGCTGCGCGATAGGGTGCGTGGCCAACACACCGGCCACCAGCGTGGGTGCGACATAACAGCCTGCTGCGGGCAGATCAGCCGGCAACGGCGCCTGCGTCGCAATCTGCAAACCGCCTTCGCGCAGCATGGACAGATAGCCTTGCACCACTGCCTGCTGACGCCGGCTGATGAGCGGGCCGACGTCGGGGTCGGCCAGCGCCGGGCCCACGCGCAGCGCGCGGTAGCGCTCGGCCATGCGCTGCACGACGCTGTCGAACACACCGCGCTGCACGAGGATGCGCGACGCCGCCGAACAGGTCTGGCCTGCGTTCTGGATGCCGGCGTTGACCAGAAACGGCAGCGCCGCGTCCAGATCGGCGTCGTCGAAGACCAGTTGCGGGCTCTTGCCGCCAAGTTCCAGCGTCACCGGCACCGCGTTCTTCGCCGCCGCCGCCTGGATCAGCGCACCGACAGTCACCGAGCCGGTGAAGGACACATGCCGCACCCCCGGGTGCGCGGCGAGCGCGGCGCCGGCCTCTTCACCCAACCCCGGCACCACATTCAACGCCCCCGCTGGCAGGCCGGCGCTGGCGGCAATGCGCGTGAACGCCAGCGCTGTCAAACAGGCTTCTTCGGCCGGTTTGAGCACGCAGGCATTGCCCATCGCCAGCGCTGCACCGACGCTGCGGCCGATGATCTGCATCGGGTAGTTCCAGGGCACGATGTGCGCCGTGACGCCGTGCGGCTCGCGCAGCGTGAACGCGGTGTAGCCATTGGCAAAAGGGATCGTCTCGCCCATCACCTTGTCGGCAGCGCCGGCATAGAACTCAAGGTAGCGCGCCAACGCCACCGCGTCGGCGCGGCCTTGCTTGAGCGGCTTGCCGACATCCAGCGCTTCCAGGCGCGCCAGTTCATCCACCTGCGTCAACACGGCAGCACTCATCGCCATCAGCACGCGGCCACGTTCGGTGGCGCTGAGCTGGCCCCACGGGCCATCCAGTGCAGCCTGGGCGGCGCGCACCGCAGCATCCACGTCCGCCGCATTGCCACGCGCAATGTGCGCCAGCAGCGTGCCGTCCGACGGGTTGTGCAGCGGCAGCGTCTGGCCTGAGTCAGCCGCCCGCCAGGCGCCGCCAACGAAGACCTGGGTGGTGTCGAAATCGATGCGGTGGTGCATGGCAAGACCCTCGGTGGCTTGAGGCATCATATTTGCCATGGCGTCCTTCGGCCCCTTTCTGCTCAAACGCCTGGCCACCTTGCTGGCCACGCTGGTGGTGGCGTCGCTGGTGGTGTTTGCGGTGCTGGAACTGCTGCCGGGCAACGCCGCCGAGATCATCCTGGGCGACACCGCCACAGCCGAATCGCTGGCCGCGCTGAATGCCAAGCTCGGCCTCGACCAACCCGCCGCCACGCGCTACGCCAACTGGGTCAGCGGCCTCGTGCGCGGCAACACCGCGCGCAGCATCAGCTACGACACGCCGACGGCAGAACTCATCCGCGAACGCCTGCGCGTCACACTGCCACTGGCGCTGATGGCGATGGCGCTGACGCTGGCGCTGGCCCTTGGCCTGGGCGTGTACGCCGCGTCACGCCACAACCGGCTGGGCGACGTGGGCGTGATGGCGGTCAGCCAGCTGGGCATTGCGATTCCCAACTTCTGGTTCGCAATCCTGCTCATCCTGCTCTTTGCGGTGCAGCTGCAATGGGTCAGCGCGGGCGGCTTCCCGGGCTGGACCGAGGATGACGGCGGCGGCCTGTGGGCAGGCCTGCAAGCCCTCATCTTGCCCGCCGTCGCACTGGCGCTGGTGCAGGCGGCCATCCTGGCGCGCGTGACACGCTCGGCCGTCATCGACGTCATGCGCGAGGACTTTGTGCGCACCGCCCGCGCGAAAGGGCTGTCCAGGCAGCAGGCGCTGTGGCGCCACGTGCTGCGCAACGCCATGATCCCGGTGCTGACCGTGGCGGGCCTGCAATTCGCCAACCTCATCACCGGCACCATCGTCGTTGAAAACGTCTTTGTGCTGCCCGGCATCGGCCGGCTTGTGTTCCAGGCCATCAGCAACCGCGACCTGATCGTCGTGCGCGACGTGGTCATGCTGCTGGCCACTGTCGTGGTGCTCGTGAACTTCATCGTCGATGTGCTGTACGCCGTGATCGACCCGCGCTTGCGCACGGCATGAGTTCGATGACCTCGCTGGCTTCGCGCTCGTTGCACCACAAGAGCTTCGTCGTCGGCGCCACGCTCACGCTGCTGCTGGCCGGCGCGGCGCTGCTGTCGCTGATGTGGACGCCCTACCCGCCGGCCGACATCGACATCCCTGCCAAGCTGCAAGCGCCCAGCGCGGCGCACTGGCTGGGCACCGACAGCCTGGGCCGCGACATCACGAGCCAGCTGCTGGTGGGGGCGCAGAACAGCATCGTCGTCGGCCTCATCGCGGTCGGCATCGGCATGTCCATCGGCGTCGCGCTGGGCTGCCTGGCTTCAGCGTCACGCGCCAGTGGCCGCAGCTGGGTTGAAGAAGTGATCATGCGTGCGAGCGACTTCACCTTTGCCTTCCCGGCGCTGCTGAGCGCCATCATGCTGACCGCCATCTACGGCCCGGGCCTGGTGATGAGCATCGTCGCCATCGGCATCTTCAACATCCCGGTGTTTGCGCGCATCACGCGCGGCGCGGCGAATGCGGTGTGGACGCGCGACTACATCACGGCCGCGCGCGCTGCCGGCAAGGGGCCGCTGGCGATCACGCTCGACCATGTGCTGCCCAACATCGCAAGCCAGCTCATCGTGCAGGCCAGCATCAGCTTTGCCACCGCCATCCTGGCCGAAGCGGCGTTGAGCTACCTGGGCCTGGGCACGCAGCCGCCGCAGCCCAGTTGGGGCCGCATGCTCAACGAAGCGCAGTCGCAGATGTTCCAGGCCCCGCTGCTGGCGCTGTACCCGGGCGTGGCCATCGTGCTCAGCGTGCTGGGGCTGAACCTGATGGGTGACGGCCTGCGTGACCTGATGGACCCGAAGCTGGCGCGCCAGCGTTGAGCGCCTGGCCTTCGTACACTGCGCGCACCCCGACTTCTCGCCTTCATCATGCGCATCGACTTTGTTTCCGACGTGGCCTGCCCCTGGTGCGCCGTGGGCTTGAATGCGCTGGAACGGGCACTGGAAAAGATCGGCACCGACATCCCGGTCGAGATCCACTTTCAACCGTTCGAACTGAATCCCACGATGGCCGCCGAAGGCGCCGACGCGGGCGACTACCTGAAGGCCAAGTACGGCATGGGCGACGCCCAACTGGCGCACAACCGCAGCCTCATCCGCGAACGCGGCGCGGCGGTGGGTTTTGTCTTTGGCGACCGGGCGCGGGTGTGGAACACCTTTGACGCGCACCGGCTGCTGCACTGGGCGGGGCTGCAGGGCGCCGACTTGCAACGCGCACTCAAACACGCGCTGCTCCAGGCCTACCACGCTGAAGGCCGCAACCCCGGCGCGCAAGACGTGCTGCTGGACCTGGCCGCTGCCGTCGGCCTGGACACCGCAGAAGCCGCCGCCGTGCTGGCCGAAGGCCGCTATGCCGACGAAGTGCGCGCCGCCGAACAAGCCTGGCAGCGCGCGGGCATCCAGTCGGTGCCGGCCGTTGTCATCAATGAGAAGCACCTTATCTCCGGCGGCCAGCCGCCCGAGGTCTTCGAACAGGCGCTGCGAAAGATCGCCGCCGAGTCCGCAAAGTCCGCACCAGCCAGCCAGCCTGCGGCCTGAGCCGTGCCGCGCAACATCGAGATCAAGGCCCGCATCGACAGCGT
>JANNGN010000198.1:0-8630 GCA_031403895.1 Rubrivivax sp.
AGTTCGGCTTCGCTGATCCAGCGGTGGCGCACCGCGTGCGCTTCAGTCACCAGGCGCGCGATGCCGGCTGTTAACTGTTCCTTGTCCAGCGGCTCATTCATGTGGAAGTCCAGCCGCGCGTAGCCGGCGGTGATGGAGCAGCCGTCCACCGGGTGGGGAATCAGCGCGCACAGCAGATGGGTGGCAGTGTGAAAGCGGCGGTGCGCCATGCGGCGCGCGGCGTCCACCTGCGCCACCACGCGCGTGCCCGCTGTGAATGCGGACGTGTCGGCGCCCGCAGCAGGGACGTGCACGATGGCGCCCGGCTGTTCTTTGTGCTTGCGCGTATCGGCCACCTGCAGCAGCGCGCCGCTGGCCGCGGTGAGCGTGCCGGTGTCGCCGCCCTGGCCGCCGCCGAGCGGGTAGAACACGCTGCGGTCGAGCTCGATGCCGCGCTCATCGACAGTCAGCACCGTGGCCTCGCACTGCAGCAGCGTGGCGTCTTCGCGGAAGAGTTCTTCGGTCATGGCGCCTTGCTTTTGAGGATCACGTCGCCCAGCGGCGTGGCCAGCGTGGCGACCAGCGCCGGGCCGGCGTCAGGCAGCACCTGCACGCCGCGCAGGCGCAGCACGTCGCGGGCGCGCACGGGCACGCCGTTGAGCGTTAGCGACAACAAGGCCAAGCGCGATTCGGCCATCCGCGCCGCCGGGTGATCGCCCTTCCACTGCATCAGCGTGGGCAATGCGCCGCCGCAGTTGAGTTGGCCGTCTTCGCGCACGAGGATCTCCCACTGCAGCAGGCCGGCGGGCGTTTCGCGGCTGGCCGCCAGCGGCTCACCGGGCTTCAGGCCCACGGTGATGAGTCCCCAGCGGTGCATGTCGAGCATGGTCGAACGTGCCACCACGTGCAGCAGGCGCGGTGCTTCGATCAGGCTGCGTTGCAGCGCCGCGTCGTCGAGCCCGAACCAGCGTGCGCGCGCCGGTGGTGGTGCATCGGGGTCGATGGCGATGATCTCCAGGAAGCAGTCCGGGTAGGCGGCCGTGCTGATTCTCATGAGCCGGTTGTGCGTGCCCATCAACGGGTGTTTGCCACCCGGGCCGGGTGTCACGCCCAGCGTCGCTTCGCACCAGGCCACGCCTTGTTCCAGCGTGGCGGCGGCCACCACCAGGTGGTCGAGCACCACACTCACAAGCTGACCATGCCTTCGACACACACCACCACATCACCACCAATCCACACGTCGCCGCCCTCCTGGCTGACAAAGACCCTGCCGGCCCGCCCCAGCGCGCCACCTTGCGCGGCCACATACGCAGTCGGCGCCAGACCAGCGCCGATCAGCCATTGTGCAAGGCCCGCGTTCAGGCTGCCGGTGACCGGGTCTTCGTAGGCGGGCGGGCCGGGCACGAAGGCGCGCACCTCGAATTGCGTGTCGTGGCCGGCCGGCTGTGCGCCCACCAATCCCAGCTTCACATCGCCCAGCACAGACCAGTTGGGTTTGACAGCCAGCACCTGTGCCGCGCTTTTCAGCATCACTGCGCTCCAGCCCGGGCCGTTGTCGGCCCACTGGTGGTGCAGCACATCGCTTGCACCCACACCCAGGCCGCTGATGATGCGGGTTAGCAACTCTGGCTCCAGCGGCCCGCTGCGGCGCAGCGGTGGTGCAGCGAAGGCCAGGCGCCCCCCGTTGTGGCCGCTGCGCCGGATGCGCACCAGGCCGACACCACATTCCTGTACCACTGTGCCGGGGCTCTTCGGCACACCGCCCGCAGCCAGCCACGCATGGCAACTGCCCAGCGTGGGGTGTCCCGCAAAAGGCAGCTCGCCGCCGGGCGTGAAGATGCGCACGCGGTAGTCGGCGGCCGGGTCCAGTGGCGGCAGCAGGAAGGTGGTTTCCGACAGGTTGGTCCAGCGCGCAAAGGCGGCCATCGTGTCGTCGCTGAGACCCAGCGCGCCGTGTACGACGGCCAGCGGGTTGCCCTGCAGCGGCACGGCGCTGAAGACATCGAGTTGGTGGAAACGGCGCTGCATGGTGGCTTTCGGGTTTCAGGCGTTCGCCAGCACCTTGGCCAGCGCAGCCACGCCTTGCGCGATGCGCTCGGGCGGCACGGTGACGAAGCTCAAGCGCAGCGTGTGTGCATGACCGCCGTGTGGGTAGAAGGTGCTGCCCGGCACGTAGGCCATGCCGGCTTCAACGGCAATCGGCAGCAGCGCGGTGGTGTCGATGTGCGCGGGGCATTCGATCCAGAAGAACATGCCGCCAACCGGCGCCGTCCAGTGGCAGCCTGGCGGCATGAACTGTTCCAGCGCCGTGCGCATCGCATCCCGTTGCACCTTGTAGCGCGCGCGGATGGTGGGCACGTGCTGGCGCAGGAAACCGTTCTTGATGACTTCAAACACGACGCGCTGGTTGAAGCCCGGCGTGTGCAGGTCGGCCGCCTGCTTGGCTTGCAGCAGCTTGGGATACAGCAGCTTCGGCGCCACCACGTAGCCCAGGCGCAGACCCGGGGCCAGCACTTTGGAAAACGAGCCGAGGTAGATTGCGCCGTCACATCCGTTGCACCCCGCAGACGCCGACAGCGGCGGCGGCGGTGGCTCGTCGAACCACAGCTCGCCATAGGGGTTGTCTTCGACGATCGGCAGGCCGAGTTCTTGTGCCCGTGCCACCAGCGCCAGGCGCCGCGCCGCCGGCACGCAGCGGCCAGTGGGGTTCTGGTAGTTGGGCAGCAGGTAGACGAACCTTGCCCCGCGCGCGGCGTCCAGCGCGTCGGGCAGCGGGCCTTCGTCGTCGCCTTCAATGGCCACGAATTCGGGTTCGTACGGTGCGAATGCCTGCAAGGCGCCCAGGTAGGTGGGCGACTCGACGGCCACCGTGCTGCCGGGGTCGATCAGCACCTTGCCCACCAGGTCCAGCCCCTGCTGCGAACCAGTGGTGATGAGGACCTGATCGGCGTCCACCGCCAGGCCCTGGCCGCACAGTTCCGCCGCCACCCATTCGCGCAGCGGCGCGAAGCCTTCGCTGGCGGCGTATTGCAGCGCCTCACGCGGGTTGTCGCGCAGCACAGCGGCGGTGGCGTCGCGCATCGCCTGCACCGGGAAGGTGTCGGCCGAAGGCAGGCCGCCGGCCAGGCTGATGATGCCGGGGCGCTCGGCGATCTTCAGGATTTCGCGGATCGTGGACGGGTTGAGCCGATCGGCGCGGCGCGCCATCTGCCAGGGCATGGTGGAGTTCATTCATTCAGTCCTTCAGGGTCCTGCCATGGTCTGCACCGGCGTCCTTAGCGGCGCCCGTACCGGCATGCGCTTGCCGATGAACACCACTGCAATCACGGCCAGCGAAAACACCAGGGTCAGCGCATCGAGTTTTTCACCCAACAGCGGCACCGCGAACAGCAGCGCCAGGAAGGGCTGCAGCAGTTGCACCTGGCTCACGCGCACCACACCGCCCAGCGCCAGGCCTCGGTACCAGGCAAAGAAACCCAGCCACATCGAAAACAGCGACACGTACAGAAAACCGAGCCAGGCTGATCCGCGCACCGGCGCTTGCGGCCACCACCAAGCGGCCAGCGGCAGCGTGAAGGGCAGCGACAGCACCAGCACCCAGCAGATGACCTGCGACGCCGGCATCTCGGCCGCCACCTTGGCGCCGGCCACATAGCCGATGCCGGTGAACAGGACGGCCAGCAGCAGCCAGCCGTCACCCGCCGACAACACGCCGCCACCCTGCCAGCCGGCAAAGGCCAGCACCAGCGCACAACCCGCCAGCGCGCAGGCCCAGAAGCCGAAAGACGGCCGCTGGCGGAACACGAAGGCGGCGATGACGGCGGTGGACAGCGGCATCAGCCCGCTGACCACCGCCGCGTGCATCGCATCCACCTGGCGCAATGCCAGCGCCAGGCTGAGCGGGAAACCGAGCACGGTGCCGAACGCGCTGACCGCCAGCGCCGGCAGGTGGCGCCGCGCCGGCCACGCTGCGCGCACCGCCAGCAGGTACAGCACGCTCAGCACACCGGCCAGCGCGGCGCGGCCGGCGGTGACGAAAGCGGGCGACAGTTGCGGGTCGGCCGCCGCGCCGACGGCCAGGCGAGTCATCGGCAGCGTCAGCGCGAAGATGACGACGCCCAGCGCGCCGAATGCGAAGCCTTGGCGGATGGCTGCGCTCGATGCGTTCACAGCCACGCCATCCACGCTGCGGTGGCCACCAGCACGGCAGCAAGCAGGCGGTTGAACCACAACAGTCGAGCGCCGTGTCTCAACCAGCCGCGCAGCGCCGAGCCAATCAGCGCATAGGTGAAATTGCTGGCCAGGCCGTAGGCCATCATGAGCGGCAGCACCAGCGCCAGGCGCGGCCACATCGGCTCGGCCACGGTAACCCAGCCGGCGGTGACCAGCAATGCGCTCATCCAGGCCTTGATGTTGAGGAACTGCAGCGCCACGCCCTTGCTGAAGCCGATGTTGAAGCCGGGCTTGGCGCGTTCCGGGTCGGCCTGGTTCAGCGCCGTTGCCCGGGCCAGTTTCCACGCCAGCCACAGCATGTAGGCCAGGCCGCCCCACTTCAGCAGACCGCGCAGCGCCGGCTGCGCCTGCAGCAGCGCGCCCAGGCCGAGCGCGCAGCCCAGCAGCAGCAGACCCCAGCCCACTGGCACACCCAGCACAAAGCGCATCGCGTGGCGCAAGCCGTGGTTGGCCGCCAGCGCGGCGGCCAGGGTGGTGTTGGGCCCGGGCGTGAAGGCGATCGTGGTGGCGAAGACCAGCAAGGCGGCCAGTTCGGGCCAGGGCATGGGACTGTGCAAGGGCATGGGCATCGGCAAGGGTGTCTGCAACAGCATGGGCCGCAGTCTATTCGACGCCACCATCACAGAAGCAATACACTTTGTCGAACAGAACTGCAATCTGTACTTGCCATGCCAGCCACACAGTCCAGCCCCGGCCCAAGGCCCGTTGTCATGACGCGCAGCGCCAGCGCCAGCCTGGCCGAGCAGCTGGCCGACCGCTTTGCCGACCGCATCCAGCAGCGCTTGCTGGCGTGCGGCGCGCGCTTGCCGTCCGTTCGCGACTGCGCAGAGCGCCACGGCGTGAGCCCGAGCACGGTGGTCGGCGCCTACGACCTGCTGCAGGCGCGCGGCCTGGTGCAGGCGCGGCCGCAGCGCGGCTTCTATGTGCGCGATGTGGCAATGGCGCTGCACACGGAGCCAGGCCGCCAGCGCGCATTGCGCGGACCCAGCGCATCCGCGCCCCCACTGCCAGCGCCGGTGGACGCCACGGCGCTGATCCGCAGCATGTTCCAGGCCCAGGGCGGCCTGCCCGCGCCTGCCATGGGCACGTTGCCCGAAGCCTGGCTCGATGCGCCACTGCTGCAGCGCGCGCTGCGCAAGGTCTGCCAGCAGCCCGAGGCCTGGCTGCGCTATGGCGACCCGGCCGGCAACCTGCCACTGCGCCAGGCGCTGGTGCAGCGCCTGGCCGACCTGGGCGTGCCGGTGGCGGCAACGCAGATCGTCACCACCGTCGGCGCCACGCATGCGCTCGACCTCGTCAGCCGCACGCTGCTGCAACCCGGTGACGCGGTGCTCGTCGATGAGCCCGGCTGGGCGGTGGAGTACGCGCGCCTGACGCGCCTGGGCATGCGCATCCTGCCGGTGCCGCGTGGTGACCAGGGCCCCGACCTGGCGGTGATGGAAGCGCTCTTGCGCGCGCACAAGCCGCGCCTGTACGTGACCGTGTCGGTGCTGCACAACCCGACCGGCCATTCGCTCACGCCGGCCGTGGCGCACCAGTTGCTGCGGCTTGCCGAAGCGCACGATCTGACGGTGGTCGAGGACGACACCTACAGCTGGCTCGCGCCCGCCCACGCCACCCGTCTGGCGCAGCTGGACGGCCTGAAGCGCACGGTCTATATCTCGGGTTTTTCCAAGATCCTGACGCCGCAATGGCGCGTCGGCTTTGTGGCCGCCGCACCGGCGCTGGCCGAGCGCCTGATCGACACCAAGCTGCTCGCCACCCTGACCACGCCGGGGCCGCTGGAAGAGGCGGTGGCGCTGTGCCTGGCGCAAGGCCAGCTGCGCCGCCACGCCGAACGCGTAGTGGCGCGGTTGGACGCGGCGCGCGCGCGCACGGTGCGGCTGGCGCAGGCGGCGGGTTGCCGTTTCGTCAGCCCGCCAGCCGGCCTGTTCGGCTGGGTCGATGTCGGCACCGACACCGAAGCGCTGGCGCAGGTGCTGCTGGACGAAGGCTGGCTCATCGCGCCCGGCACGCTGTTCCACGCCACGCCACGCGCCACGTCGCTGATGCGCATCAACTTTGCGACGACGCAGGACGCGCGCTTCTGGCAGCGCTTGCAGAAGTTGCGGGGTGGGTAAGGGCATGGGCATGGGCATGGGCATGCCGGAGGCTGCCGGGGTCGTGGCCTTGGACCCTCTCAGGCCGCGCAACGCCTCACCAGCGCACGGTGGGGCGCGGACCCGTGGCTCGCCGGTGCAACCTGCGCCGTCACCGCTCAGTTTGCGGTCCAGGCCAGCACGCGGAGTTCAATGCTCTGGCGCGGCGCTGCACCTGGCGGCGTGTGCGGATGCTCGAATGCGGTGTGCGCGCAGGCACCCGTCACCGAAGCCAGCGCACGCGTGCTGTCGTAGTGCATGAACAGCGTCACCTCCTCGCGCGTCTGCCCGGCAAAGTAAAACCAGCGGTGGGCGGGGTGGTGCTGCACCGCGTAGGTCTGGCCGCGCCGCTCGCGATAGATCAGGTCGTTGGGCACGAGGTCAGCGCGGCGCATGCTGCGTGCGTCAGCCAGCGCCAGTGGCGCGTCCTGCAACGGTTCGTGCAGCAGTGGGCGCCACACGCCGATGATGAAGTAGCGGCCCTGCGCAACACGCCGGGCCGCCTCTTCACCCAGCACCTGCTGCAAACGCAACAGGGCCGAGTAGGGCGTGTAGTCGGCATGCACCCGACCCACCGGTTCGCGCACCGCAGCGAACGATGCGCCCATGCCGTCCAGCGGCGGGCGGTGCGCGGCGCGTTGGCGCAGCGTGTGGTCGAACACGCGCGCATGCGTTGCGCCAGTGGCGTGCCGCACCAGGGCCTCGGCCTCGGGGTAGGCGCTGAGGGTCAATTGCGCTTCGTCGCGGAAATCAACCGTGCTGCTGCGCTGTTCGACCAGCACAAAACCGCGTTCCTGCAGCGTGGCGCCATCGCCCAGGCCGCGCGCATCGACGATGGGCATGGCGTGTGCCACCAACTGGCCGTTGCAGCGCGGCGCGCCGTCGGGCGGGTCGTAGGCGTGGGTGTGCAATGGGGCCGTCTGCGGCGCCAGGTAGTTCAGCGGCGCAACGACGCTGGCCACGCGCGTTTTTTCAGCGTTCAGAAAAACGCCATCGTCCGCACCTCGATGCTCTCGCGCTTGGGCGCGTCGGGTGGCGAGGTGGGGTCTTCAAAGGCGCTGTGGCCCATGAAACGGGCGCGCCCGTCGGTCTCGGAGTCGTAGGTTTTCAGCAGCAGCGCGTGGCGGGCTTCCATCTGCGGAAAGTAGTGCCAGCGGTGCAGAGGCGAATGGCGCATGACGTAGATCTCGCCAGTGCGTTCGCGGTATTTCAGGTCCATGCGCAGCAGGTCGCCGGCCTGCTGCGTCTGCGCGTCGATCATCGCCAGCGGCAGCTCTTCCACGCGCCGGTACAGCGGCTTCCAGACGTTGTAGAAGGCGACGCGCCGTTGCAGCAGTTCATCCGCGTCAGCGGGCACGATGTCGCGCACCCGCTGCGGGCCGCTGGCCGGGGTGTAGTCGCTGTGAACCAGCATCACGGCAGGGCGTTGCACGGTGGTTTGCTGTTTCAGGTCGGCGGGCAGGCGCTTGCGGATGGTGTGGTCGAACACCACCACACGCCTGGCACCCGTGTGGCGCTTCACAAAGTCAACCACCTGCGGGTAGAACTGCGCGTGTACGGACGTGTTGTCGTCGAACTGGTCAAAACGCGCCTCGAATTCGTGCAGCTCGAAACCTTCGCGGTCGGCCGACAACGTGGCCGCCCGGGCCCATGCGTTGTGGACTTCCACCTCGCGCGGGTCGGTGCCCGGCGGGTTGAGCTTGACCGACGCGTCGGGCTCGTAGAAGTAGTAGTCGGGCGCGATGCCGTTATCGACGGTGTATTGCATCGTCGTGCGAACAGATTGCGGAAGGCTCATCGTCGTGGGGTCCGGTTGCAAGGCACAGGCCCGGCGCACGTGGGCCGGGGCTGGGGCGTTATTTGGCGCAGCGTCTCAGCCAGGCCGCGTGGTGGTGAAGCCTTCGTAAACGGCCGTCTTCTGCCAGCAGGGCAGCTGCTCCACGTCGTCCAGCAGCCAGCGCTTCAGGTTGGGGTGGTCAGACAGCGGAAGCCGCTGCCAGCCGTGCAGGTGCATGGGCGCGGCCAGCACGACATCGGCAATGGTGGGGTTGTTGCCGGTCATCCAGCGTTGGCCGTTGAGCCGGCGGTCAAGAATGCCGGCCAGCTTGTGGAACTGCGCGGCTTGCGCGTCCAGCACGGCGGGGTCGGGCTGGCCGCCGAGCAGCGGCTTGACACAGTTTTCCACCAGGAACACGTAGCAGCTCGGAAACCAGCTGGAAGATTCCCACAGCAGCCAGCGGTTGATGTCGGCACGGACCTTCAAGTCCTTCGGGTAGCACG
>JANNGN010000199.1:0-1916 GCA_031403895.1 Rubrivivax sp.
TGATACGCCAGGTCGACGACCTGCCTTTGCTGTCGGCACCCGAACGCCGCCCCGCGGCGCGCGCGGCAGCGGCGATGCCCGGGGCGGCCTCGGCGGCTTCGGCTGCGAGCGCCACTGCGTCGGCCAGCGCGTGGACTTTCGGGCTGGGCGCCGCGCGCTGGCGCGAGTTCGGCGCCACGGTCTGGGACGAGGTCAGGAACCTCGTGCGCGTGACCCGCATCGACAGCCCCGAGGCCATGCTGGTGGCGCCCGAGCAGGCCTTCTTCCTGCGCGAAAACCTGAAGCTGCGTTTGCTGAACGCACGCCTGGCGCTGCTGTCGCGCCAGTTCGGCACCGCGCAGTCCGACCTGCGCGACGCGCAGGCGGCGCTCGACCGCTACTTCGACCGCAGCGGCCGCCGCGTGCTGGCCGCGTCCGAGCTGGTGCGCCAGGTGGCGGCGCAGGCTCGCCTGGTCAGCGTGCCACGGCCCGACGCGACGCTGGCGGCCATCGCCACCGCGTCGGCCGGGCGCTGAACGCACGCGCCAGCGGCCACCCCATGCGCGGCGTCATCTGGCTGGTGTTGCTGTTCGTGGTTGCGGTGGTGGCCGCCACCACGCTCGGAAGCAACGACGGCCTGGTGTCGCTGTACTGGGCCGGCTGGCGCACCGATCTGTCGCTCAACTTCTTCGTCATCCTGGTGCTGGCCAGTTGCGCCGTGCTGATGCTGGCGGTGCAGGCACTCAACTCGCTCGTCAGCCTGCCCAAACGCGCCGGCCAGTGGCGCGCGCTGCGCCGCGAGCGGGCCGCCGAAGTCGCCTTGCGCGAAGCGCAGGCTGAATACTTCGGCGCCCGCTACGGCCGCGCACACAAGGCCGCGCAACGCGCGCTGGTGCTGCAGCCCGACGTGCCCGCGCTGGCGGCTGACGCGCAGTTCCGGTCGCTTGCGCGCTTGCTGGCCGCAGGCAGCCTGCACAAGCTGCAAGACCGCACACGGCGTGACGTGCATCTGTTGCAAGCCTTCAAGGCCGACCGCGGCGGGGCCGACGAAGCCGCGCGCCTGCTGGCGGCGGAATGGGCACTCGACGCCCGCGACGCACCGCGCGCGCTTGAGATGCTGGACGCGCTGAGCCCGGGCGCGGCGCGCCGCACGCAGGCGTTGCGCCTGCGCCTGCAGGCCAGCCGCATGGCGCGCCAGCCGATGGAAGCGCTGCGCACGGCGCGTTTGCTGGCCAACCACCAGGCCTTTTCGCCCGTCGTCGCGCAGAGCCTGCTGCGCTCGCTGGCGAATGAAACGCTGGACGCTGCGCACGACGTGCAGCAGTTGCGCCGCCTGTGGGGCCAGTTCGATGCCGCCGACCGGCGCGACCCGCACATCTGCTGCCGCGCCGCGCAGCGCGCCGCGCAGCTGGATGCTGCCGAAGACGGCCGCCTGTGGTTGCGGCCCTTCTGGGACCGACTGGCCGAATTGCCACGCGAAGACCGCGACCGCGTCGCGCTGGCGCTGATCGATGCGCGCTCGGGCATCGGTGCCGAGTGGTTGCCGCGCCTCGAAGCTGCGGCCCAGTCTTTCGGCCACGAAAGCGCCGTCATCGCCGCCGTGGGCATGGTCTTCGCCGAACGCCAGCTCTGGGGCAAGGCGCGGCGCCTGCTGGAGCAGGCTGCCGCCGCGCCGTCGCTGCCGGCGCGCACCCGCCGCCTGGCCTGGCGCCAGCTGGCCCAGCTGGCGCGCCAGGAATCCGACGAAGCCCGCGCAGTGGTGTGCGAGCGCGCGGCAGCGGCCATCGACTGACAGGACGTGGACTAAAGCGCCGGTGTCGGGCGCCACTCCGGCCACCACTGTCATCGCAGCATCCGCACCTGGCGCGCCGCCAGGCCCGGAACGGGCGCGCTCAGCCTCAAGACATGCCACAAGCGGTCAAACTGGGCAGCCGCCG
>JANNGN010000200.1:0-8094 GCA_031403895.1 Rubrivivax sp.
AGTTCGGTGATGCGCCGCAGCCTGGCATGGCGCGCGATCTCGATGTCGCTTTGCATCTTGCTCTGAGGCAAATCAGTCTCCTGGGCACTGGGTGGCAGCCATGAAAAAACGCCCTGGCGAGGGCGTTTGTTCACTTGGCGGAGTCGAAGGGATTCGAACCCTTGATGCAGGTTTTGCCCACATACTCCCTTAGCAGGGGAGCACCTTCGGCCACTCGGTCACGACTCCGGCGAAGGACCGCATTCTAGCCGCAAGCGGTGGCCCGGCCCGGCTTCAGGATGATGCTGTTGCCGGGGCAGTTTCCTGGTCCAGATCGAATGCCTTGTGCAGCGCGCGCACCGCCAGTTCCATGTACTTTTCGTCGATCACGACGCTGGTCTTGATCTCGCTCGTGGTGATCATCTGGATGTTGATGCCCTCGTCGCTGAGCGTGCGGAACATCTTGCTCGCCACACCCACATGGCTGCGCATGCCGATGCCGACGATGCTGACCTTGCAGATCTTGGCGTCGCCCAGCACGTCCAGCGCGCCAGTGGCCGGCAGCACCTGGGTGCGCAGCACGTCCATCGCGCGCAGGAAATCGTTGCGGTGTACGGTGAAACTGAAGTCGGTACGGCCGCTGTGCGAGACGTTCTGGATGATGACGTCGATGTCGATGTTGGCCTCGGCCACGGGGCCGATGATCTGGAAGGCGATGCCCGGTTTGTCGGGCACGCCGATGACGCTGATCTTGGCTTCGTCGCGGTTGAACGCGATGCCCGCCACCACGGCTTGTTCCATTTTTTCGTCTTCCTCAAAAGTGATCAGCGTGCCCGAAACGGCTTCTTCCGCAATCGGAATGTCCCACGGCGTGAAGCTCGACAGCACGCGCAGCGGCACGCGGTACTTGCCGGCAAATTCGACCGAACGGATCTGCAGCACCTTGCTGCCCAGGCTGGCCATTTCCAGCATCTCTTCAAAGCTGATGGTGGACAGCCGCCGCGCCTCGGGCACGATGCGCGGGTCGGTGGTGTACACGCCATCGACGTCGGTGTAGATCAGGCACTCGTCGGCCTTCAGCGCAGCCGCAATCGCCACCGCCGAGGTGTCGCTGCCGCCGCGCCCCAAGGTCGTCACGTGGCCAGAAGAGTCGATGCCCTGGAAGCCAGTGATGATGACCACGTTGCCGTCCGCCAGGCTCTTGCGCACACGCGCGTCGTCGATCTGCGAAATGCGTGCCTTGGTGTAGGCCGAGTCGGTCTTGATCGGCACCTGCCAGCCAGCGTAACTCACGGCCGGTACGCCCTGCGCCTGCAGCGCCAGCGCGAGCAAGCCGACTGACACCTGTTCGCCCGTAGCGGCCAGCGCGTCCAGCTCGCGCAGCGCGGCGGGCGTGCTGGCCATCTGGGCGTCGGGTACGAGTTCGCGCGCCAGGCCCAGCAGGCGGTTGGTCTCGCCGCTCATGGCCGACGGCACGACGACGAGCTGATGGCCTGCGCGCACCCATTTGGCGACACGCTGGGCGACGCTGCGGATGCGTTCGGTCGAGCCCATCGAGGTGCCGCCGTACTTGTGAACGATGAGTGCCATGGGCCGGGCCGCTTGTTCTGTGTCGGGGTTGCACGGCGTTGAAAACGCTGCCATGCACGGAAATTCTAGCCGGGCCGCTGATGCTGCCCGGCTGTCGAGCGCGGGTCTGGAACCCAGCGCAAGCGCAGTTGCGGCGTGCCAGCCGGCGCGCGAAAGGTGGCGTCGATGCCCAGACCCGGCACAAAGAGCAATTGCCCCGCCGGCGTGGACAGCAGCGGCCCCTGGCGCTGCCAGGCCGGCACGTCGCGCGCCTGGAACTGTTTTTTCAGGCTGCGCGGCAGCGCGCGGGGTTCAAGGCGGAAGCGTTCGCCGCCTTGGCGTGGGTGTACCAGCACCTGGCGCAGGTGGGTGGCAGCGATGCCATCGTCAGCGGCTGCCTGCACCTCCCAGTGCCCGCCCCACTGCGGCATCGCAAACTGACCGGGCTGGCTCAGGTCCACCAGCCGTGGTTCGGGTTCGAGCGCTGACGCCGATGGCTCGCGCGAGTGTGGTGCTGCTTCAACCGTCAAACCTCCTCGGTACAGCCGCAACACGCCACACGGCGCCGGCCATGAGCCCTGCCGCTTGAGTGGCAGTTCAGCCAGCAGACGCGACAGCAGCATCTGCGCGGGCGCCGCGCCGGTCTGCACTTGCAGCCAGGCCCGCAAGACGTTCTTGCGTCGCGCGGGCGGTAGCTGCTGCCACGGTGCGAGCTTCAGCGCCACGCCAGCCGTCACAGCCGGCAAGTCGGCGGCGGCGGCTTCCTGCGCCAACGCCAGCGCTTCTTGCGCGCGCGCCGCCGCGGCGGCCAAGGTCGGCTCAACGTCGGGGAATGCAGCGCTCAGCGCTGGCCAGACTGCATGCCGCAAACGGCTGCGCGCAAAACGCGGGTCGGCGTTGCTCGGGTCTTCAACGTGCACCAGGCGGTGCCGCCGCACGTAGGCTTCAATCGCCTCCACGGGCTCGCCAAGCCACGGCCGCGCCCAGTGGATGCCCTGCCGCTGCACGAGCGCGGGCATCGCCGACAGCCCTGCGCTGCCGGCGCCGCGCAGGGCTTGCAGCAGCCAGGTCTCGGCTTGATCCCGGCGGTGGTGGGCCAGCAGCACCAGATCGCACTGCGCTCCAGTGGCCATCTCGGCCAGCGCCAGATAGCGTTCGATGCGCGCCCAGGCTTCCACACTCTGCCCACGCGCGGGCTTGCCACACAAGTGCCGGCACACGAAGGTGGCACCCCAGCGTCGGGACTGCAACTGCACCTGCGCCAGCCATGCATCGGCCTGCGGCATGAGGCCGTGGTGTACGTGCAGCGCCAGCACTTCGACACCCAGCGGCTGCGCCTGGCGCAGCGTGCAATGCAGCAGCGCTGTCGAGTCGCGGCCACCGCTGGCGGCCACGGCGACCCGCAGCCGCAGCATCGCTACCACCGCTAACGGTCTTTCGTGTCGGTGAAGCGGCCGTAGGCGCGCAGGCGTTCGTAACGGCGCTGCAGCAGCTCTTTCGGCTTCAGGTCGGCGCTCTGGCGCAGCGTCTCGGCCAGGCCGCGTTTCAGCTGCGCCGCCATCCACGGCACGTCGCGGTGCGCGCCGCCCACGGGTTCACTGACGATCTTGTCCACCACGCCCAGCGCCTTCAGGCGGTGCGCGGTGATGCCCAGTGCTTCAGCCGCTTCGGGTGCGCGCTCTGCGGTCTTCCACAGGATCGACGCACAGCCCTCGGGCGAGATCACCGAATACACCGAGTACTGCAGCATCAGCACCTGGTCGGCCACGCTGATGGCCAGTGCGCCGCCCGAGCCGCCTTCGCCGATGATGGTGCTGATGATGGGCACTTCCAGCTGCGCCATCTCGAAGATATTGCGGCCGATGGCTTCACTCTGGCCGCGCTCTTCGGCGCCAATGCCGGGGTAGGCGCCGGGTGTGTCAACGAAGGTGAAGACCGGCAGGCCGAACTTCTCGGCCAGCTTCATCAGTCGCAGTGCCTTGCGGTAGCCCTCGGGGCGCGACATGCCGAAGTTGCGCAGCGTGCGCTCTTTGGTGTCGCGGCCTTTCTGGTGCCCCAGCACGATGCAGGCCTGGCCGTTGAAGCGCGCCAGGCCGCCGACGATGGACTGATCATCGGCGTAATGCCGGTCGCCGTGCATCTCCTGAAATTCCGTGAAGATCTCGTGTACGTAATCAAGCGTGTAGGGCCGCTGCGGGTGGCGCGCAATCTGCGTCACCTGCCAGGGCGTGAGGTTGGCGTAAATGTCGCGCGTAAGCTGCTGGCTCTTGGCGCTGAGGCGCTCGATCTCGTCGCTGATGTCCACCGCCGATTCGTTCTGCACATAGCGCAGTTCGTCGATCTTGGATTCGAGTTCGGAGATCGGGTTTTCGAACTCCAGGAAATGGCGCTTGCTCAATTGCTAGTACTCCACGGGCAGCGGGTCCAGGCTGCGCCAAATATACCAAGTGGCCACCGAACGAAATGGGGCCCACGCCTCGCCCAGTTCGCGCGCTTCGGCGCGCGACACGGGCTCACCGCTGAAGTAGTTCAGGCTGATGCCCTTGAGCAGCCCCAGGTCGTCAAGCGGCATCACGTTCGGGCGCATGAGGTGGAAGATGAGGAACATCTCCGCCGTCCAGCGGCCGATGCCGCGGATCGAGACCAGTTCGTTGATGACGGCTTCGTCGTCCATCGCCTGCCACTGCGCGGCGTGCCCGTCGCCGCCGTTGAAGTGGCGCGACAGGTCAAGCAGGTACTCGGTCTTGCGCGTCGACAGCCCGGCTTCGCGCATGCGCGGCACCGGCAAGGCCTGCACGTGCAATGGCAGCAACTGCGTCGGCGTGCCGCCCACGGCGGCGGCAAAGCGGTCCCACACGGCCTGCGCGGCCTTGACCGAGATCTGCTGGCCGACGATCGAACGGGCGAGCGTGGTGAAGGCGTCGCCGCGGCTGCGCAGGCGCGCTTCGCCAAAGCGCGGAATCAGCTTCTTCATCTTGCGGTCGCGCTTGGACAGATGCCGACAAGCGTCGTCCCAATAGGCCGGCGTGATGTCCCCGCAAATCGCGGGCGCGCTTGCAGATACAGATGCAGTCGCAGTCGCGGTCGCAGATGCAGTCGCAGTCGCAGTTGCAGTCGCCGACGCGGGCAGTGCCACAGTCTTGGGCATGGGCTTCAGGCGCGAACCCAAGTCGTGCCCAGCGCGGAATCCTTGAGCTCGACGCCTTGCGCCGACAGCTCGGCACGGATGCGGTCGGCCAGCGCAAAGTCACGCGCCGTCTTGGCCGCGATGCGCGCCTCGATGCGGCCCTGCACAAAGGCTTCGTCCACCTTGGTGCCCGGCACGCTGCCCTGCAGATAGTCGCGCGGCACGGCCTGCAACACACCCAGCGTCGCACCCAGCGCCTTCAACAGCGCGGCGTCCTCAGTCGCGCCACGGTTGCTGGCGGTGGCCAGTTCGAACAGCACCGCCAGCGCACCGGGAGTGTTGAAGTCGTCGTCCATCGCGGCCCTGAAGGCGGCCGCACGCGGCTCGGCCCAGTCGATGGCCGGCAAGGCCGGTACCGGGCCCGCGCCGTCGAGCGCGGTGTACAGCCGTTTGAGCGCGGCGCGCGCTTCGTCCAGCAGCGCGTCGCTGAAGTTGAAGGGGCTGCGGTACTGGGTGCGCAGCATGAAGAAGCGCACCGCTTCGCCGTCAAAGCGCTTCAGCACTTCTTCAATCGTGAAGAAGTTGCCCAGCGACTTCGACATTTTCGTGTCGTCGATGTTGAGGAAGCCGTTGTGCATCCACGTCCGCACGAACTCGCCGCCTGCGCCTTCGCTTTGCGCGATTTCGTTTTCGTGGTGCGGGAACTGCAGGTCAGTGCCGCCGCCGTGAATGTCGAAAGGCGCGCCGAGCAGGGCCTGGCTCATGGCCGAACATTCGATGTGCCAGCCCGGGCGCCCGGCGCCGTAGATGCTGTCCCACTTGGCGTCGTCTGGCTCGCTGTCCTTGGCCGACTTCCAGAGCACGAAGTCCAGCGGGTCTTCCTTGTCGCCCAGCACCGCCACGCGTTCACCAGCGCGCAACTCGTCGAGCGACTTGCCCGACAACTTGCCATAGCCCGGAAAGCGCCGCACCGCAAAGTTCACGTCGCCGCCTTCGGCCTGGTAGGCCAGGCCCTTGCCCTGCAGCTGCTCGATCATCGACAGCATCTGCGGCACGTAGTCGGTGGCGCGCGGCTCGTGCGTGGGCGTGGCCGCGCCCAGCGCGCAGAAATCGCGGTGCATCGCCGCAATCATCTCGTCGGTGAGCGCGCGGATGCTGATGCCACGCTCGACGGCGCGGCGGATGATCTTGTCTTCAATGTCGGTGATGTTGCGCACGTAGTTGACGCGGTAGCCACTGGCCAGCAGCCAGCGATAGACCACGTCAAAAGCAAGCACCATGCGCGCATGCCCCAGGTGGCACAGGTCGTACACGGTGATGCCACAGACATACATGCGCACATGACCAGACTCGATGGGCACAAAGGGCTCAAGCCGGCGCGTCAGCGTGTTGTGGATTCGGAGCGTCATGGATTCGGTGATGGTGGCGTCTAGCGCGCCGGTGTTCTGCGCCAGTGTGCTGCGCCGATGCTCTGCACCGTGCGGCGCCGCCCTGTGTGCAGGCCAGAGGGCGTCGATAGAATCGACTTTCAGTATAGCGGTGGCGCACGCTGGCAATCCTTGCCGCGATGTTCAACGCAACCCCATTCATGCCCTCAAAGATGCTCCTGACAGGCTGCTTGCTGGCGGCCCTGTTTGCCGGCCAAGCGGCCATTGCCGACGTCGTCAGCGACGTACACAGCCTGGTGGCCAAAGGCGACCTGGCCGCAGCGCTGCGTGCAGCAGACGCGGCCGTGCAGGCCAACCCGCGCGATGCCCAGCCGCGCTTCCTTCGGGCCGTGGTGTTGATGGACCTGCAGCGCTCTGCCGATGCGCTGGCCGCCTTCACGCAGCTGAGCCAGGAATACCCGGAACTGCCGGAACCATTCAACAACATTGCGCTGCTGCAGGTGCGCGCCGGCCAATTGGAACTGGCGCGCCAGGCGCTGGAGACTGCGCTGCGCAACGACCCCGGTCATCGCGCGGCGCGCAGCAACCTCGGTGAGGTACACCTGATGCTGGCGGTGCAGGCCTGGCAGCAGGCCGCCAGCAGCGGGCCTCTCGACCCCCGGCTGCAGCGCAAGCTCGACGCCGCGCGGGCCCTCGTCGGCGGCGGCGCGGCGGCTTCACGCTAGACCCCGCCAGACCCCGCTAGACCCCGCTAGACTCGCGAATATTGGCGTTTTCGCCCTGCCTCTGGAGACCTTCCCTTGACCTTCCTCACCCGACCCTGGCTTGCGATTGCGCTTGCCGCCACGATGTTGACGATGGCCCTGCCCTGCCTGGCGCAGAAGGTGCGGCTGGCCACCAGCGCTGGCGACATCGTGGTCGAACTTGAAGCCGAGAAGGCACCGAAGACGGTCGCCAACTTCCTGCTGTACGTGCGCGCCGGCCACTACGACGGCACCGTCTTCCACCGCGTCATCGAGACCTTCATGATCCAGGGCGGCGGCTACAAGGCCGACCTGAGCGAAAAGCCTGTGCGCGCGCCGATAGCGCTGGAAAGCCGCACCGGCCTGTCCAACCTGCGCGGCACGCTGGCGATGGCACGCACCAACAACCCCGACTCGGCGACTTCGCAGTTCTTCGTCAACGTCGCCGACAACCTGTTCCTGGACCAGGCCAGTTCGCGCGACGGCAACGGTTACGCGGTGTTCGGCAAGGTCGTCAATGGCATGGACGTGGTTGACCCGATCGAGGCCCTGCCCACGGACCGGAAAGGCATGCACGAAAACCAGCCGGTCACAGCCGTGATCCTGCGCAAAGCCACTGTGGAGAAATGAGATGAGCAAGACCGTTCAGATGGACACCAGCGCCGGCATCCTGCGCATCGAACTCGACGAAGCCAAGGCCCCGCAGTCTTGCGCCAACTTTCTGGCCTACGTGAACAGCGGGCACTTCGACGGCACCGTCTTCCACCGCGTCATCAAGGGCTTCATGCTGCAAGGCGGCGGCTTTGACGCCACCATGAAGCAAAAGACCACGTTGGCCGCTGTGCGCAATGAAGCCAACAACGGCCTCAAGAACAAACACTACACGCTGGCCATGGCGCGCACGAGCGACCCGCACTCGGCCACCGCGCAGTTCTTCATCAACACCACCGACAACACCTTCCTCGACTTCAAGTCCGAAAGCGCGCAAGGCTGGGGCTATGCGGTGTTCGGCCGTGTTGTCGAAGGCATGGACGTGGTGGATGCGATCGAAAAGGTGCGCACCGGCCGCAAGGGCTTCCACGACGATGTGCCGCTGGAAGACGTGCTGATCGAGCGCGTCTCCGTCATCGCCTGATGGTTGTGGCCCATGGCTGATGCCGGCGGGCCCGCCACGCCCGGCACGTTGCCGGCCTTTTTCGAACTGGCAGCGCCACCGGCCTGGCGCGCCATCGACTTCATCTCGGACCTGCACCTGTGCGCCGCCTTGCCGCGCACCTTCCAGGCTTTC
>JANNGN010000201.1:0-4584 GCA_031403895.1 Rubrivivax sp.
GTACGTGGACCTGTCAACCATCGCGCATGCGATGGGCGACCGGCGCTAGCCACTTCAGTCCGCCACGGCTTCGCGGTAGGCATGCCACGACGCATGGCCGATCACCGGCCCGACGACCAGCAGGCCAGCAAACCATGGCAGCAGGGCCACGCCCACCAGCAGCGTGATCAGCGCGGCCCAGGCCAGCATGACGCCGGTCTGCGTGAGCACCAGGCGCAGGCTCGTCAGCGCAGCGGTGATGGCGTCGGTCTGGCGGTGCAGCATCATCGGGATCGAGACCACGCTGATGCTGTAGATCAGCCCGGCAAAGACCGCGCCAACGGCGACCCAGGCGGCGATGAAGGGCAGGTTGTCGGGTGACAGCAGGGCGAACAGCGAGCCCTTGAAGTCGGGCATGCCGTCGAAGCTGACGGCAAACAGCACCAGCGTCGCGCGGCCCCACAACATTTCCAGCACCAGCAGCACGAGGCCGAAGATGGCGAGCTGCCCGGTGCGCGCATTCCAGGCCAGCAGCGAGTCGGCAAAGTCGGGCAATTCGCCGTTCTCCAGGCGCTGGCTCACGCGGTACAGGCCCAGGCACAGGAAGGGGCCCATCAGCAGAAAGCCGGCCGACAGCGCCAGCGTGTAGGCGGGCGCGTGCTCGAAGACGGCCAGCAGCGCCCAGCCCATGCCCATGAAACAGGCGCCGTAAAACAGGCCGATGGCAGGGGCGCGGATGAAGTCACGCCAGCCCAGTGCCAGCCAGCGCATGGGCGCTCGCCAGGCCAGTTTGCGCAGCGTGACGGGTGGGCTGTTGGTGTGGCTGTCCGGCATGGACCGCAGCGTGCCTTCAGCGACGTGCGCCGGCCTTGACGGCGATCAAGCCCGGGTCATGACCGCGCCTGCCGCACGCGGATGATCTCGTCCAGGATCAGGCACACGGCACCCAGCGTGATGGCGCTGTCGGCGATGTTGAAGCTGGGGAAGTAGCCGCCCGGGAACAGCGGCTGCAGGACGCTGAAGCGGAACTGCAGGAAGTCGATGACGTGGCCGTGCAGCAGGCGGTCGATGACGTTTCCAAGCGCGCCGCCCATGATCATGCTGACGGCAAAGCAGAAGAGTTTTTGCGTCGGGTGGCTGCGCAGCATCCAGACGATGAAGCCCGAGGCAACGGTGCCCAGCGCGACGAAGAACCAGCGCTGCCAGCCGCTGGCGTCGGCCAGGAACGAGAAGGCCGCGCCCGCGTTGTGCGCCCGCACGAGGTTGAAGTAGCCCGTCACGGGGCGTGAATCGCCCAGTTGCAGCCATCCCGTGATGAGCGTCTTCGTCACCTGGTCGGCCAGGATGACGATGACCGCCAGGCCAAGCCAGAACCATAGACTCGTGCTGCTGGACGTGCTGCTGGACGATGAACCGCGTGCCGCCATGTTCAGGCCACCGCGCGGGTTTCGCCCGCGCCGAAGAGGTTGCTGGTGCAGCGACCGCACAGCGTGGGGTGCGCGGCATCACGGCCCACATCGTCGCGGTAGTGCCAGCAGCGTTCGCACTTGGTGGCGGCACTCGCCACCACGCCGACCTGCAGCGCTGCACCCAGGCGCAATTCAGCCACCGAGGTAATGAAGACGAACTTCAGGTCGTCGCCCAGCGTCGCCAGCAACGCGTGGTCGGCGGTCGGCACCGTGAGGACGACGTTGGCCTGCAGCGACGAGCCCACGCCGCCCGCAGCGCGCAGCGCTTCGATGTCCTTGTTGACGGCGTCGCGCAGTGCACGCACACGCGTCCACTTGTCCAGCAGCGCGCGCTCGGGGGTGTCGAAAGTCGAGAAGGTTTCAGTGAAGATCGAGTCGCCCCCATCCAGCACCTGCCACGCCTCTTCAGCCGTGAAGCTGAGGAACGGTGCCATCCAGCGCAACATCGCGTGCGCGATGTGCCACAGCGCGGTCTGCGCACTGCGGCGCGCGTGCGAATTCGGCGCTGTGGTGTACAGGCGGTCCTTCAGCACGTCGAGGTAGAAGGCGCCCAGGTCCTCGGCGCAGAAGACCTGCAGCTTGGCCACCACGGGGTGGAACTCGAAGACCTCGAAATGCTTCAGCAATTCGGCCTGCAACTCGGCCGCACGGCTCATCGCCCAGCGGTCGATCTCCAGCATATTGGCCAGCGGCACGGCGTGCTGCGTGGCGTCGAAGTCGCTCGTGTTGGCGAGCAGAAAGCGCAGCGTGTTGCGGATGCGGCGGTAGCTGTCCACCACGCGCGCCAGGATGGTGTCGTCGATCGACAGGTCGCCCGAATAGTCGGTGGCCGCAGCCCACAGGCGGATGATCTCGGCACCCAGCGTGCTGGTGATCTTGCGCATCTCGACGAAGTTTCCCAGGCTCTTGCTCATCTTGCGGCCCTGGCCATCGACCGTGAAGCCGTGCGTCAGCAGGCCTCGGTACGGCGCGCGGCCTTCGAGTGCGCAACCCAGCAGCAGCGAGGAGTGGAACCAGCCGCGGTGCTGGTCGTGCCCTTCGAGGTAGAGGTCGGCCTCGGGGCCGGTCTTGTGGTGGCCCGGGTGGGCGGCAGTGCCCTGGTGCGAGCCGCGCAGCACATGGCTGAAGGTAGAACCGGAGTCGAACCACACGTCCAGGATGTCGGTGCTCTTGGCGTAGTGCTCTGCCGAATTTTCGCCGTTCAGTCCCAGCCAGGCAGCAGGGTCAAGCTGGCTCCAGGCCTCGACGCCGCCCGTTGCCACCAGCGCGGCTGCGCGGTCCATCAGCGCCAGCGTGTCGGGGTGCAGTTCACCACTCACCTTGTGCAGGAAGAAGGGCAGCGGCACGCCCCAGTTGCGCTGGCGGCTGATGCACCAGTCGGGCCTGCCGGCGATCATGTCGCGCAGCCGGGCGCGGCCGTTCTCCGGGTAGAACGAAGTCTCGTCGATGGCCGCCAGCGCCGTCTGGCGCAGCGTGCCGGGCGCCTTGTCCAGCGTGCAGACACCGTCGCCTTCGTCCATGCGCACGAACCACTGCGCCGCCGCGCGGTAGATCACCGGCGTCTTGTGGCGCCAGCAGTGCGGGTAGCTGTGCTCGAGCTTGCTGGTGGCAAGCAAACGGTCGCTCTGCGCCAGCACCTCCACGATGCGCGGATTGGCCTTCCAGATGTGCATGCCGCCAAAAAGCGGCAGCGCGGCCTCATAGACGCCGTCGCCCTGCACGGGGTTGAGGATGTCGTCGTGCGCCAGGCCGTGGGCGACGCAGGAGTTGAAGTCTTCCACGCCATAGGCTGGCGCCGAGTGCACGATGCCGGTGCCGTCTTCGGCGGTGGCGTAGTCGGCCAGATAGACCGGCGCCGTGCGGCGGTAACCTTCGTGCGTGTCGGCCAGCGGGTGGTCGAACTCAAGCCCGGCCAGCTTCTCACCAAGCGTGGTGGCCAGCACCGTGCCTGGCTGGCCCCAGCGTGCCAGGCACTGGTCCACCAACGCTTCGGCCACCAGGAAGACGCCGCGCTCGGTGTCCACCAGCGCATAGACCAGTGCCGGGTTCAGGTTCAGCGCCTGGTTGGCGGGCAGCGTCCAGGGCGTGGTGGTCCAGATGACGGCAAAGGCGCGCTTGCTCAGCGCCGGCAGACAGAAGGCGGCGGCCAGCGCGTCGGGGTCGTGCGCCGGGAAGGCCACGTCCACCGTCGGCGATGCCTTGTCGGCGTATTCGATCTCGAATTCGGCCAGCGACGAGCCGCAGTCAAAACACCAGTACACCGGCTTGGCGCCGCGATAGACGTAGCCGCGTTCCAGCAAGCGCTTGAGGACGCGGATTTCGCCGGCCTCGTTGCCCGGGTCCATCGTGCGGTAGGCGTGGGCCCAGTCGCCCAGCACGCCCAGGCGCTGGAAGTCGTCCATCTGCTGCGCGATCTGCTCGCCCGCATAGGCGCGGCTCAGGGCCTGCACCTTGTCGCGCGGCAGGTTGCGGCCGTGGGTCTTTTCGATCTGGTTTTCGATCGGCAGGCCGTGGCAGTCCCAGCCTGGCACGTAGTGCGCATCGAAGCCCGCCAACTGCTTGGACTTGACGACCATGTCCTTCAGGATCTTGCCAAAGCCGTGGCCGATGTGCAGCGTGCCGTTGGCGTAGGGCGGGCCGTCGTGCAGCACGAAGAGCGGTGCGCCGTGGCGCGCGTCGCGCAGGCGTTTGTAGAGGCCGCCACCTTGTGCGGTGTCGTTCCAGGCCTTGATCCAGCCCGGTTCACGCTTGGGCAGGTCGCCGCGCATCGGGAAGGGCGTGTCGGGCAGGTTCAGGGTCTTGCGGTAGTCCTGCGCGGCCGGCGTGGCGGGGGTGGTGGATGTGCTGGTGCTCATGGCGTGTCGAGGGCCGCTGTGGCGGCTCGGTGCAAGGCGTGTGGATGGGGCGTGAAGTCGGGCGCCGCAGCGGACGCCAGGGGTGCGCCGGCCCGCAGGCCGATGCTTCAGACCACCCTCAGGTGGCCGGCCCGGTAATTCGGTCGTGCGTCGCCTGACGTGCTGTGGTGGTGTGCCGGCGCAAGGGCGTCGATGACAGGGGGTCCAGCAGGCAACTGCCGACCACCGCGATGTGAACCACGGCTTTGCCGACGAATTGTCTCAAGGGCGATGACGCTGTC
>JANNGN010000202.1:0-2270 GCA_031403895.1 Rubrivivax sp.
TCCATGATCTGCAGCCAGTTCACCGGCAGCAGCGCGCGGCCCAGGATGCGGATGGCGCCTTCGGCGACAAAGCCGTCAAAGCGCGGCAGCAGCGGCGCCGGTTTGTCGGCGCTGATGGGGCCCATGTACGCAAACAGCACACCGCCCAATTCCTGCACCGGGTAAGCGTCGGTCGCCACGCTGTCGCGAAAGCGCGGGTTGTCGGCCTCAAACGGTTGATGCAGACACTTGCCGGCGGCATTGAATTCCCAGCCGTGGTACGGGCAGCGGATGCCCTGCTCAGTGGGGATGCCATGCAGAAAGCTGGCGCGGCGGTGCGGGCACTGCTCGGCGATCAGGCCGCGTTCGCCTTGCCGGTTGCGGAACAGCACCAGGTCTTCGCCCAGCAGGCGCACACGCTGCGTCCACTTGTCAGCCAGGTCGCTGGCCGCCGCAAAGGGCTGCCAGTAGCGGCGCAGCAATTCGCCCATCGGCGTGCCGCGGCCGACTTGGGTCAGCATGCGGTTTTGCTCGGCGCTTTCCATGGGCGATACCCTCCTGTCACAGCATGTTCTTATATACGGAACACAGGTCCATATAGAAGGACAACGATAGTCGCAGGCTGAGCGCAGGCTGTCAATGCAGACCTTCGACATTCGACGCTGCCACTTCCCTGCATTGACAGCGGATTCGCCCGCCTTATAGTGAACCGGCAGCAGCATCAGGGAGAGTGTCCTGTGGAAAGAACGCCGATCTCCCCGACCTCCCCGGTTTTGCCCTCCACGCAGGTGCATCGTCGGGTCGCGCAGGTTGCCGCTTACTTCGAACTCACCAAGCCTCGTGTCGTCGCGCTGATCGTCTTCACGGCGGTGGTCGGCATGTTGCTCGCCACGCCAGGGTCGATCACGCCGCAGGTCTTCGTGTTTGCCACACTGGGCATATCGCTTGCGGCCGGTGCGGCCGCAGCGTTCAACCACGTTCTGGACCGGCGAGCCGACGCCATCATGGCGCGCACACGCTCACGGCCCTTGCCGTCCAGTCAGTTGTCGGCACGGCAGGCGTCCTTGTTTGGCGCCGCGCTGACCGCCGTTGCTGCGCTAACGCTGGTGTTCGGGGTCAACACGCTCACGGCCGTTCTGACGCTGTTGACGATCGTCGGTTACTCAGTCATCTACACCGTCATCCTGAAGCCGCTGACACCGCAGAACATCGTCATCGGCGGTGCTGCCGGAGCCGCCCCTCCCGTGCTGGGTTGGACCGCAGTCACGGGGGAAGTCACGCTGGACGCGATGCTGCTCTTCCTCATCGTGTTCACCTGGACCCCGCCGCACTTCTGGGCGTTGGCGCTTTACCGCGAGAAGGACTACGCCAGCGCCAACATCCCGATGCTGCCGGTCACCCACGGCAGCGCCTACACGCGCCGCCAGATTCTTGGCTACACCATTGCCCTGGCTGTGGTGTGCCTGCTGCCCTTTGCCAGCGGCATGAGCGGGCCGGCCTACCTGATCGGAGCGCTGGCGCTGAATCTGCGCTTCGTCGCCTACGCTTGGCAACTGCACACCCGCTACAGCGACGCACTGGCGCGCAAGATGTTCAGGTTTTCGATCAACTACCTGGCGGCGCTCTTTGCACTGCTGTTGCTGGACCGGCTCTTGATGTCGTACCGGGTTGAACTGCAGTCCCTTCTTTTCGCGCTCGTGAACTGACTGTGTTCATGACATCCAGACCGGGCCGATCGACAAACGCCACGACAAACATCGCAACAGCCGCCATGCACCGCAGGAGACAACCATGAAGATGCTTCGTCACTATTTCATCAGCGACAGCCTTGACGACCTGGAAGTCTTCGAAGAGCAGCTCGAGGCGGCCGGCATCTCCACGCCGCAGATTCATGTGCTCAGTTCGAACGATGCCGAAGTCTCCAAGCACTCGCATCTGCATGCCGTGCAGTCTTTTCTGAAGAGCGATGTGATGCACTCGACGGTGCGCGGGGCGATGGTCGGCATCGTCGCATTCGTCGCCGTGCTCTTGATCGCCTACCTGGCGGGCTGGACCCAGACCGCCGCTGGCTGGATGCCGTTTATTTTCCTGGCCGTGATCCTGCTGGGGTTTTGCACCTGGGAAGGCGGGTTCATGGGCATCCAGAAACCCAATCACAACTTCGCGCGTTTTGAGCAGGCGCTGAAAGATGGCAAGCACATCTTTTTCGTTGACCTCGAGCCGCAGCAGGAAGCGACGCTGGACACGATACTGAAGGCGCACCCGCAGGTTGAACTCGCGGGGACCGGCGC
>JANNGN010000203.1:0-6333 GCA_031403895.1 Rubrivivax sp.
CGTGTACCAGGGCAGCCAGAGATTCACCGTCAGACGCCAGCAAGCGCGCCACGGCGGCAGGCGCCTGCAAGGCTTCGCTCAGCATCTTTGACGGCGCGCTCGGCATGCCCGATGTTCCCATGCGGTGCGCGCCGCACCCTACAGACGGTGGCAACGGTCGCCGACTGCAAAGCCCATCGCGTCCAGCCGCACGCCGCGCGCGAAAGCGATGACCTTGAAGAGCTCACCCATCTCGTGTTCGGCGATCAGGGGCTGCGACGCCACCTGCGTGCGCGCGTCAGCCGCCTGCAGCAAATCGGGCAGGCCGCAGTTGATGAGAAAGCGCGCCTGCGAGGTGTAGCCCAGCACGTCCAGGCCCGCGTCCTGCGCCGCCAGCGCAAGGCCGCTGAAATCGACATGCGCGGTGATGTCCTTCTCACCCACGTCAACCAGCGGATTCGTGTCGGACAGGTGCGCGCGGTGGCACATCAGCGTGCCGCCGCTTCTTTGCGGGTGGTAGTACTCGGCTTGCGGAAAACCGTAGTCGATGAAGAAAGCCACGCCGCACGTCAGCCGCTCGGCCAGGCTGCGCATGAAGGCTTCGGCCTGCGCGTGGATTTCAGTCACCGTGCCGGGTGCAAAGGGGCCAGGCCACGGGGGCTGCAATAGCGTGCTGCGGTCGGCCCAGTGCAGCGTGCCCGCCACCGATGCCACGCCGCGCTCCAACCACTGCGCACCGTCCCAATGCAGCAGTTGCACCGGCATCGCGTCGAGCACTTCATTGCCGATCACCACGCCGTGCATCTGCTCGGGCCAGGCGTCGAGCCACCGCACCTTGGCCGCCCACGGCGCCAGCGTCAAGGCCTGCTTCGCACGCAGCGCGCCGGACAGGTCAACGATCGCATAGCGCTTCACAAGCGTGCCCAGCGCTGCCAGCAGCTGCGCCGCCAGCGCGCCCGAACCGGCACCGAACTCGAAGACCTCGTCAGCGCCCGCAGCGTCCAGCGCCTGCGCCACCTGGCGCGCCAGCGTCTGGCCGAAGAGTGGCGACAGCTCGGGCGCGGTGACGAAATCGCTCCCCGACGAAGGCATGGCACCAAACTGCCGGCTGCCGCGGCTGTAGTAGCCCAGGCCCGGTTCGTACAGCGCCAGCGCCATGAAACGGTCGAAGGGCAGCCAGCCGCCGCTGGCGTGAATGGCCGCGAAAACGCGCTGCAAGAGGCGCGCCGATAAACTCTCGACCCCGGTCGATGACATCGGCTGCATTGTAAGAAGCATGGATTCCAAGCCCGTCGTACTCGTCACCGGTGCCGCCCAGCGCATCGGCCGCGAAATCGCGCTCGACCTCGCGGCCCATGGCTGGCGCGTGGCCGTGCACTACCGCAGCTCGGCCGCAGCCGCCGCGCAAACGGTGGCAGCGGTGCGCGAAGCCGGTGGGCAGGCGATGGCTTTCGCTGCCGACCTGTCCGTTGAAGCCGAATGCGCCGCGCTGGTGCCGGCGGTGCAGCAGGGCTTCGGCCGCATCGACGCGGTGGTCAACAACGCGTCGCTGTTCGAGTTCGACGATGTCGCCAGCTTCAGCGTGGCCGCGATGGAGCGCGCCTGGCGCGCCAACACCGCGCCGGCCATCCTGCTGGCGCGCGCGCTGCATGCCAGCATCGGTGAAGGGTCCGGCCACCACGCCGTCATCAACCTGCTCGACCAGAAGCTCTGGAACCCGAACCCCGACTACTTCAGCTACAGCCTGAGCAAGGCCGCGCTGGAAGCCGCCACCACGATGCTGGCGTTGGCGCTGGCGCCCAAGCTGCGCGTCTGCGGCGTGGCGCCCGGCGTCACCATGCTATCGGGCGACATGAGTGGCAGCGAGTTCGACGCTTCACACCGCATGACCCCGCTGCAGCGCAGCTCGACGCCGCAGGACGTGGCGCGCGCCGTGCGCTTCCTGCTCGAATCCCCCGCCATCACCGGCACCACGCTGTTGGTGGACGGCGGCCAACACCTGCAGCCGCAGTCACGCGACGTGATGTTCCTGGCGCGCGACAAGAAAGAAGCCTGATGCACAGCCTGCTCACCAACCCCCAACTGCAAGACTGCCGCCGCCTCTTCCTGCGCGACTACGAGGTCTGGATCAACATCGGCGTACACGACTTCGAGAAAAAGGGCGAGCAGCGAGTGCGCATCAACGTCGATCTCTTCGTGCCGCTGGCGCAGTCCACACCGCGCGCCGACAAGCTGACTGAGGTGCTGGACTACGACTTCATCCGCCGCGAGATCATGGCCCGCGTGGCGCAGGGCCACGTTCACTTGCAGGAGACGCTGGCCGACGACGTGCTGCAGCGCATGCTGGCGCACCCGATGGTGCGTGCCGCGCGCGTGTCCACCGAAAAGCCCGATGTCTATCCCGACTGCGACGCCGTCGGCGTGGAAGTCTTCGGCATCAAGCAGGCCTGAGCATGAACGCACCCGCCGACGTTCAGGCCGTCAAGAAGGCCGCCTTCGAGGCCAACAAGCTGAGCAAGCGCCTGCACCGCGAAGTGGGCCAGGCGATCACCGACTTCAACATGATCGAAGCCGGCGACAAGATCATGGTGTGCTTGTCGGGCGGCAAGGACAGCTACGCGATGCTCGACATTCTGCTGTCGCTGCGCGAACGCGCGCCCATTCCCTTCGATCTGATCGCCGTCAACCTCGACCAGAAACAACCCGGCTTTCCGGCCGATGTGCTGCCCGCCTACCTGAAGCGCTGCGGCGTGCCCTTCCACATCGAAGAGCAGGACACCTATTCGGTCGTCAAGCGCGTGATCCCCGAAGGCAAGACGATGTGCAGCCTGTGCTCGCGGCTGCGGCGCGGCATCCTGTACCGCGTGGCCAGCGAATTGGGTGCGACCAAGATCGCACTCGGCCACCACCGCGACGACATGGTGGTGACGCTCTTGATGAACATGTTCTTCGGCAGCCGCCTGAAGGGCATGCCGGCCAAGCTGGTCAGCGACGACGGCAAACACGTCGTCATCCGCCCGCTGGCCTATGTGGCTGAAAGTGAGCTCGAACGCTGGGCCGAGCACCGCCAGTTCCCGATCATTCCCTGCACACTGTGCGGCAGCCAGACCACGCTGCAGCGCGTGCAGGTGAAGAAAATGATCCACGAATGGGAGCGGCAGTACCCCGGGCGCATCGACAACATGCTCACGGCTATGGGCAAGGTCGTGCCTTCGCATTTGATGGACCGGAAACTCTTTCCTTTCAGCACGCTCAAAGCCACGGGGCTGCCGCTTGCCGATGGCGATGTGGCCTTTGATGAAGAACCCTGCGCGCCCAGCCCGCGCACCGTGCGCTTGAATCTGGACTCGCACCGAAGCGCGTCGATCGACCCCGAGGACTGAATCATGAAAACCGCCCTGACCTTGTTGCTGGCAGCCGCCGCCCTGAGCGGCTGCGCCGCGCTGAACAGCGTGACCAGCGACGTATCCAGCTTTGGCGAATGGCCGGCCGCGCGCAAGGCTGGCAGCTACGCCTTCGAACGCCTGCCCTCGCAGCAGGCCCGCGCCGCCGAGGCCGACGCACTGGAAGCTGCCGCGCGCCCTGCACTGCAAAAGGCCGGATTCACGCCGGTGGAAGCTGGCAAGGAGCCCGATGCGCTGGTGCAGGTGGGGTCGCGCGTTGGCCGCAGCGACCCGACCTGGGCCACGCCGATCTGGTGGGGCGGCAGCTTCGGCTATTACCGCCACGGCCCGTGGGTGGGCCCGCGCTGGGGCCTGAACTTTCAGCACGATGCGCTGCGCTACGACCGCGAGGTGGCAGTGCTGATCCGCGATCGCAGCAGCGGCAAGCCACTGTTCGAAGCCCGCGCCAGCAATGAAGGCAGCGCGTCCAGTGCCGGCAGCGCCACGTTGCGCGCGATGTTCGAAGCTGCGTTGGTGGACTTTCCGCGCCTGGGCATGAACCCGCGCCGCGTGTCGGTGCAGCTGCCTTGATCGGCTGTTGCGGCGCTAGCCCGCAGGCCCGCTCAACGACTTCAAATCGTCTTCCCAGCCCTTCACGTTGTCACGCGCCTTTTGCCGCTGCGCCGACGTGGTGGCGTTGTGAATCTGCGCTGCCAGCGCGCAGTTGTAGTCCCTGAGCTTGAGCTGGTAGGCGCGGTACTCGGGGTTGGGTGAGCGCTCAGTGCGCTGCACCAGCGCACGCAGGGCGGCGATGCGCTGGTCGCGGTCGCTGCGTTCGGCCACCAGGCGGCGCAGCACCTGCAGCGTGTCACGCTGGCGGCGTTGACGCTCAGCCAGCCACAGCTCGGGGCTGAAGGGCGAGGCCAATACGCCGGCCGTAACGACCCGCAGCTGAGCCTCATCGACGCTGCCATAAACGCGCTCGGCACGCTCCACCGCGCGCTTGACCGACTCGCGCTGCCGCTCGGCAGTGTCGGCCTGCAGGAAGTCGCCGCGCATCTCGTCGATGAGCTTGGCGTACTTCTGTTCCAGGTGCTTGAACTGCACCTCACCCAGGCCGGGCACGATGTCGGCAAAGTCGGCGCTGGCACGCGCGAGTGCCGGTTCAAGCTGTTCACGCACACGGTCCTGCCAGCGGCAGACGAGTGCCGGCGTGGCCGGCTCCAGCACCTGCTGGCGCGCACTGGCCAGCAGCGCCACGTAGTCGGGCAGCTGGCTGCTGCGGTGCCAGTCGAACCACTTGTCCAGCGCCTGCTTGACCTGCGGCGCCTGCTCGCGGTGAAAGTCGAAGTAACCGTCGATCCACCACCAGGCCAGTTGCGGGCCATTGGCATAACCGAGGCGGAGTGCACTGCAGCCCGATAGCGCCGGCAACAACAGCACCATCAGCACCATCAGCAAACCGATAATCGATCTTTTGATCCGAGATAACTGCATGGCACTCAACGTCGTGATCATGGCTGCGGGCAAGGGCACCCGCATGAAGTCGGCCAGCCCGAAGGTGCTGCACCGTTTGGCGGGCGTTAGCCTATTGCAGCATGTTCTGAAGGCGGCTGCACAAATCGGCGATGGCAAGGATAGCAACCGCACGGTGGTCATCACCGGCCACGGTGCCGACGCAGTGGAAGCGGCGTGCGTCGGCAGTGACGCCGGCAGTCACGCCGTCTTTGCGCGCCAGATGCCGCAGCTGGGCACCGGCCACGCCGTCCAGCAAGCCGTGCCGCAACTGGATGACGGCAACGCCGCCACGCTGATCCTGAATGGCGACGTGCCGCTGATCCGCGCGTTGACCGCCAGCGCGCTGGTGGCGGCGTGCGGCGGCACCCAGCTCGCACTGCTGACGATCGAACTGGCGGATGCAACGGGTTATGGCCGCATCGTGCGCGATGGCCGCGAAGACAACAGCGTGCAAGCCATCGTCGAACACAAGGACGCCACCCTGCAGCAGCGCGCCATCCGCGAGGTCTATACCGGCATCATGGCCGCGCCCACGGCCTTGCTGAAGCGCTGGGTGATGGCGCTGAAGAACGACAACGTGCAAAAGGAGTTCTACCTCACCGACATCGTCGCCATGGCGGTGGCTGAAGGCGTGCCGGTGGTGGCCACTACCGCCGCCAGCGACACCGAAGTGCTGGGCGTCAACAGCCCCGTGCAGTTGGCCGACCTGGAACGGCGCTTTCAGCTTCAACAGGCCGACACGCTGATGCAAGCCGGCGTGCGCCTGGCCGACCCGGCGCGCTTTGACCAGCGCGGCACGCTGCGTTGCGGTGAGGATGTCGAGATCGACATCAACTGCATCTTCGAAGGCGCGGTGGACATCGAAGACGGCGCCCGCATCGGCGCCCACTGCGTGATCCGCGACGCGTTTATTGGTGCGGGTGCGGTGATCCACCCCTTCACCCACATCGAAGGCGCACGCGTCGGACCGGGTGCGCTGATCGGCCCCTTTGCGCGGCTGCGGCCCGGCGCAGAGCTGGGCGCCGAGGTCCACATCGGCAACTTCGTCGAGGTCAAGAACTCAACCCTGGCCGCCGGCGCCAAAGCCAACCACCTGGCCTACCTGGGCGACGCCACGGTCGGCGAACGCGTGAACTTCGGCGCCGGCAGCATCACCGCCAACTACGACGGCGCCCACAAACACCGCACCGTGATCGGCAACGACGTACACGTGGGCAGCAACTGCGTGCTGGTGGCGCCCGTGTCGCTGGGCGACGGCGCCACCATCGGCGGCGGCAGCACGATCAGCAAGGACGTGCCGGCGGGGCAGTTGGCGCTGGCACGCGCAAGGCAGGTCACGCTGGCGGGGTGGCAGCGGCCGAAGAAGGCCGCGAAGAAGGGGTAGGATTTATTGCTCGGCGCAGGGTCCGAAGGCGCTCACTTCGCGTGCAAGGTGCAGCGCGGCAAAGGCGGG
>JANNGN010000204.1:0-3858 GCA_031403895.1 Rubrivivax sp.
GTGCAAGCCCCGCCCGTCATTGCGGCGCGGCGCGCGCAAGCCCGGTGCGCTGCACCCGCCGCCGATCGACGAAGTCCGGCCGCTGGGCTGCGGCTGGTTCGATTCCAGCCACGAACTGGAATGCGGGCTGCAGGTTCAGGAGGCCGATGCGACCGCCGACCAGGACGCCCTGAGCACCATGTCGCTGGGCGACTGGCTGGCGCTGGCGCTGCGCCCCGGGTGCGGCCACCCTCAGCCGGGTTGATGCGGCCGAGCGTGGGGTCAGGGCATGATGCACCCTGGCCAAAAGAACAACGAGGACGGTGATGGCAATCAACTGGAAGTCTGCGCTGGTGATCACCGCCTGCCTGCTGGCGGCGTGCGGCGGCGGGCCGGACCGCACCAAGGCGCAGGTGCGCATGGTCAACGCCAGTTCGGGTTACACGCAGCTGGACTTGCGCATCGACGACCAGTTGCGCCAGGGCGCAGTGGCTTATGGCGCGGCGGAAGGCTATGTCGAGGTTGATCCGGGCAAGGCTGCCAGCACCATCAGCAGCGTCGGCTCGGCAACGCCTTTGCTGTCGTTCACGCCCTCGGTGTCGGAGAAGAAGTTCTACACGCTGCTGGCCTTTGGTGCGGCCGGCGCCTTGCGCCAGCAACTGCTGGACGACAACGCCGGGGCGCCGGACACGGGCCGCGCTTTGCTGCGCGTGTTCAACGCCGCCAGCGATGCAGGCGGACTGGACATCTACCTCACGGGCGCCAGCGATTCGCTGGACACGGCGGTGGCCATCCAGACTGGCGCCGCATACGGCACGCTCGGCGCCTGGATCACCGTCAACAGCGCCCCCTGGCGGCTGCGCGCCACGGCGGCCGGCAGCAAGACCGACGTGCGGCTTGATGTGCCAGTGCTGTCCTTGGCCAGCAAGCAGTTGGCCACACTGGTGCTGACACCCGGCGCGGGCGGCGTGCTCGTGAACGCGCTCCTGCTGGTGCAGCAGGGCGCCATCACGCGCCAGGATTCGCAGCAGGCGCGCGTGCGGCTTGCGGCCGTGGTGGCCGACAGTGGCACCGTGGGCGCACAGGTCGGCAACACCACGCTAGCGGCGGGCAACGGCTCGCCGTCGCTGGGCGACTACCTGCTGCTGCCGGCGGGTGCGTCGGCAGTGGTGGTCACTGTCAACGCGCAGGCGGTTGCTTCGCCAGGTTTCACGCTGATGCCGGGCAACGACTACACGCTGATGGTGCTTGGTGCGCTCGGCGCCGCACGCGTGAGCTGGATCAATGACGACAACCGGCTGCCCACCGATGTGTCGCGCGCCAAGCTGCGCCTCATCAACGGCCTGTCGGACAGCGCTGCGCCGCTGGCGATGACGCTCGACTTCGGCACTGTGGCCAGTGCCGTGTCCGTGGGCACGGCGTCACCCTACGTCAGTGTGGCGCCCACCTCGGGTGGCGGCACCGACGGCAAGCTGTCGATCACCGCTTTTGGCGCGACAACGCCTCTGTGGACAGTCAACGACCAGATCCTGCGGGCCAGCGCCAACTACAGCGTGCTGCTGGTGGGGCCGCTGGCGGCGCCCACCGGCATCGTGCGGCGCGACCGCTGAGACCCATCGGCCCTCAAGCCAGCCGGCCGGCCTGGAAGTCGTGCACCGCCTGCATCAGTTCCTGCTGCGTATTCATGACGAAGGGCCCGTGCTGCGCGATGGGCTCGTTGAGCGGCGCGCCGGCCACCAGAATCGCGCGCGCGCCTTCGGTGCCGGCCAGCAGCACCACGCCGTCGCTGTCCGGCGTGTTGGCCAGGATCGCCATGCGCTGGCGGCGCACGGCGGTGCCGGCAATGGCCAGATCGCCCCTGTAGATGTACAGAAAGGCGTTATGCGAGGCTGGCAGCGGCTGCTCAAAGCGGGCGCCGGGTTGCAGGTGCAGGTCCAGGTAGAGCGGCTCGGTGGTGTCGCGCTGCATGGCGCCCGCCACGCCGTGGCTGTGGCCGGCGATGATGCGCACGACCGCGCCGTCGCCTTGCCACTGGGGCACTTCATCGGCAGCGATGTCGCGGTACCAGGGTTCGCGCATCTTGCTGTGCGCGGGCAGGTTGAGCCAGAGCTGAAAGCCTTCCATCGCGCCATCTTCCTGCTCGGGCATTTCGCTGTGGATGACGCCGCGGCCGGCGGTCATCCATTGCACGCTGCCGGGCACCAGCAGGCCGACATTGCCCACGCTGTCGCGGTGGCGCATGCGGCCCTGCAGCATGTAGGTCACGGTCTCGAAACCGCGGTGCGGGTGGTCGGGGAAGCCGCCGATGTAGTCACCGGGGTTGTCGGTGCCGAAGGCGTCGAGCATCAGGAAAGGGTCGAGCCGGCGCTGCAGGTTCTGCGTCAGCACGCGCACCAGCTTGACGCCGTCGCCGTCACTGGTGGCCTGGCCTTGCACCAGGCGTTCGACGCTGCGCGGACGGGTGACGAAGTTGGTGGTGAGGACGGTGCGGGTGTTCATGTCCACACTGTAGCGAGCCGGATGCTGCGGTGGGTTGCGTCGTCTTGAACGCGGCATTCACCAGGCCTGGGTGGTACTCTGCGCCGCACCGCAAAGCAGGCCTGGAGAGCATGATGAAAGCAGTCTGGCAAGGCACCATCGTGGCCGATAGCAGCGACACCGTCGTCGTGGAAGGCAATCACTACTTTCCCATCGACGCCGTCAAAAGCGAATACCTGCTGCCCAGCAACACCAAGACCATGTGCTCGTGGAAGGGCCAGGCCAGCTACCACACGCTGTTCGTGAACGGCGATGCCAACCCCGACGCCGCCTGGTACTACCCCGACCCCAAGGACGCCGCCGCCCACATCAAAGGGCGGGTGGCGTTCTGGAAGGGTGTGCAAGTCACCGAGTAACGCGGCGGCCTGGACCGCGCTGGTGCATATCCACTGCCGCCGCCTGCGCGAGGCGTGGCGGCGCACCGTGCCAGCCCAAACAAACGGCAGCCTTGATCGCCCAGCAAGCGTTGGTGAAGCGTTGGTGTCGTGCGTCGCGTTGCAGACCGCCGCGCGGGGCGGCTCGTGGGGTGCCTGGTGAACCTGCGCGCGCCGTTGGCAGGTGAGGACGGCAGCGCGCGCTGGGTGGCGGCCATGCCTGGCGCGTGTTCGATCTGCCACAAGGCCACAAGGCCAAAAGGCGGCAGGCGTGTCTGGCGCAGGTCAGTGCGGATGCGGCGTGAGGCCGGCGCTGGTGCCTGCGGCCGGGGAAAAAAGCCGCAACTCTGCGGGCTGATGCCTGCCGACGTGTGCGTCCATGAGGCCGTCTGCCTGACATTGAAGCGCCCGACGTCCGGCGAATTTTCCTGACGGCGCGCCAGGCCTCGGCCGGTACGTGGCACGCGCGGAGAATGGGGTCTCGGTCGGCGTCGTCAAGTCGCGATTGCAGGGCCTCGTCCCACTCGACGTCCTCATCGGTGAACGGATCGATTGCGTCGTCCGGGTCGTGAACGATCACGTTCACGGTTGTCCCGGCTGGAATCGGCAAGGTCAGTTCGATCTTTCCTCCCTCGCCGGTGACCGCATCAAGTCGAATAGGAGCCATCTGCCACTCCGCTAAATTGATTTGAACATTCTACAGCGTCGGCCCGATCCCCCACGGAGCGAACTCCTCTTCGCCCACTCCGTTGATCTCGCTTTTAGTCCTCTCGCCGCTCGCTACAGCCAGGATCTTCTCGAAGATCTCGTGGCCGACATCCTCGACGGTCGCGCCTTCGAGCACGCGGCCGGCGTTGATGTCCATGTCGCCGAGCATGTGGTTGTAGAGGGGCGTGTTCGTCGCCACTTTAATCGACGGGGCTGGCTTGCAGCCGAAGACGCTGCCGCGGCCGGTAGTGAAGACCAG